>JBFFKD010000174.1:0-5733 GCA_041555595.1 Motiliproteus sp. | reverse complement strand
TAACACGAACGGTTTATCCTTTGGCAGATGCTCTCGCCCCACGACCTCATAGCGGACACCACAGGTCAGCTGCAGCCAAGCGATGTAAAAATAGTTGATCGAACTGACCACCCGAAACCGAATCCGAAACGGCAGCCAACTGATAAAAACTAGGCAGAGCAGCGAATGCACGACAGTAGCCGACATCATCAACAGGTAAAACAAAAAGGCACGAATGTAAGACATAGACTGCGGCTATTCCTTAAAGAGTCTCTTCAGAAATTGTTGTGAAGCGGTTTCAGCCGCCGGTTACCGGTGGAAAGAAAGCCACCTCGTCACCATCACGCACCAGCGCATCAAACTTGCTCATCTGCTGATTAATCGCCACCAGAACTTTGTCACCCTGTAGCGTCTGACGCCATTGATCACCTTGCTGTGATAGCGCTTCGATTAACTCGGTCACGCTCAGTTGTAACTGCGGCAGTTCGAACGATTGCTGTTCACACTCGAGTCGCTCCCGAATACTGGCCAGAAATACCAATTCAATCATGACGCATCATCCTCTACTTTCCAGTGACCACTGCGGCCACCGAGCTTCTCCAGCAAACGAACATTGTCGATTGTCATCCCCTTATCGACCGCTTTGCACATGTCATACAGCGTTAACGCGGCAGCCGATGCAGCAGTCAGCGCTTCCATCTCAACCCCGGTACGGCCGTTCAGCTTGCACAGGGTTTCGATCCTAATCCACTGCTTCTTCGGCTCCGGGATCAGTTCAACGGTGACCTTGCTTAGCATCAGCGGATGACACAACGGAATGATATCGGAACAACGTTTAGCCGCCTGAATTCCTGCTATACGGGCAACCGCAAGCACATCACCCTTATGGTGTCGCCCTTCGGTGATCATTGCCAGCGTCTCGGGCAGCATCCGAATATAAGCCTCGGCTCGCGCCACGCGAGTGGTGATCTCCTTTTCGGAGACGTCGACCATATGGGCGTGCCCCTGTGAATCAAGATGGGTCAGCTGCTGATCAGCAGGGTTTGAATCGGTCATATCGGCTGTCCATTTATTGATCGAGCGGCTTATTGCTCGAGTTGCTGCTTATTCAGAACCGGATTGGCGTACTGCGCCACAAACCAGGATCGGTTTTCCGATGCGACCTCAGCCAGCCGGCTTTGATAGCCATCACGTTTGGATGCAGGCACTTGATCGACCGCCTGATCAGCAGCCAATAGATTAGACGCGTGCAGGTGATAATTACCGATCACAGCACGATCGATCGCTTCAGCCAAAGCCTCGGCACTGTCATAGCTATCGGTTAATGGCTCGCCGAAGGCGACATGAACATCGCCCTTATAGCCGACAATCCCTTTGACGATGCTGTCGATATCTTCAAACTGAGACTTCTGGTAGCTTCCCTGCACATCCAGTGCATGTAACTCGGCGGCTTTAAAAGCGTCGCAAGGGTCATATTCGTACGAGATCGATACTGGCACGATATGCAGCGTTTTGGCCAACTCGGAGAACGCGATACCACGCTTTTTCAAACTGATAAACAGCATCTTCATGATCGCAGCATCGGTCCGATCATCGCCATCTTTTGCTCGCCCTTCACGCTGAGCCAACCAAATAGACTCACCATTACTGATGGTATGATCAATATAGCTAGAGAGCTGCATCAAAGCCTTCAGCTTGCCGCGTACACCTGTCGCCGAACGATTAACGATAAAACTTTTATTAAGCCGCATCAGATCCGATACATAAGGTTTCTGCAGCAGGTTATCACCGATCGCAATCTGCACCGTATTCATGCCATTGCTATACAGCCCCCAATTAACGAAAGCGGGATCCATAGCGATATCACGGTGGTTGGAAATAAACAGGTAGGCGGCGCTGGGATCAAGCGACTCGATCCCAGAAAAACTCAGTTTTCCGGTGGTGCGATCGATCATGCGTTGCATGTAGGTGACGATAATGTCCTGCATCTGCGCCACGGTGTTGACGCCGGCAAGCTTTTTACGCAAAGCAGTTTTAACCAGCACCACAGCTAAAAACGGCAGCCAGCGGCTCAACTTAGGGAACTGAAATTTGGCCAGTGCCGACAACAACTCATCAGAGCCCAGCAGCCGTTCAACGACAGCAGCAACTTCGTCATCACGGTAGGGACGGATATCATCAAATTGGTGTAGATCGGTTTCGCTCATGCAGTTATTGACCGGTGATCGCCAGCCCCTTTACTCGCCTAACAACACCCCGAAACAGTAGCTCGGGTACGATACAAAGGCGCATATTCTACCCGCTATTAGAGTAAAAGGCAGCGAACCACGGTCAATTGTAGGACGATCTCCCTTAGCCACCGGTCATATTCATGAAACGCACGATTTGGGGTTCAGCTTCCAGATCAAACTCATGCTTCTCAGGCTTGAGATCCATCGCGTCGATGATCGCCTGCTGCAGCCGCTGTGGAGAGCAGTCTGGATCACGTAATAGCTGACGCAGATCGCAGGAGTGCTCATTGCCCAAACACAGCAACAACCTCCCCTCAACCGTCATACGGACCCGGTTGCACTCGTGGCAAAAGTTATGACTGTGCGGTGAGATAAAGCCAACTTTAGTGGAGCTGTCGGCTAGCCGATAATAGCGTGATGGGCCAGCGGTAGTGCTGCTCGACTCAACTAGCGCGTATCGCTGGGCAATAATCTCATACACCTCTTCGCTGGAGCAGTAACTCTCGTGCCGTGATCGTTCACCGATATCACCCAACGGCATCTCTTCAATAAAACTGATATCCAGTTGCCGCTCGATGGCGAACTCAACCAGATCCAACACCTCTGTATCGTTGCGGCCTTTGAGAATGACCGCATTGAGTTTGATCTTTTCGAAACCTACCTGGCGCGCCGCCTCAATCCCCTTTAACACCTGATCCAACCTACCGTTACGGGTCAGCTCGGTAAACAACTGGGGATTAAGCGAATCAAGGCTAATATTGAGCCGTTTGACTCCAGCCTCACGAATCTGTGCAGCCATCTTATCCAGCTGTGACCCGTTGGTGGTGATAACCAACTCATCCAATCCCTCCAATGCTGACAACCGCTGACACAGATGGGTAATCCCCCGTCGCACTAACGGCTCACCACCCGTCAGGCGGATCTTCTTCACGCCCAACGCGACAAACGCCTGCGCCAGCATCTCGATCTCCTCCAGACTAAGCACTTCGCTTCGCGGCAGGAAGGTCATCTGCTCACTCATGCAATAGACGCAACGAAAGTCACAGCGGTCGGTGACTGAGATGCGGACATAATCAACAGTCCGCCCGAAGCGGTCGGTTAGAGCTGAATTAGACACCTGAACTCCTATCATTAATTTTCACGGCCAGGCCAAAAGCAAAGCAACTCAAACACCTCCAGCCAGAGCTCTTCACGCCGAAACGAATTACGCCGATAATGGCGCCAGACCGGAAACAGAGCGATCAGTATACCCGAGTAATATTCTGCGATTTAACAGATTTTTTTCGTAACCCGCCTACATTGACCGTCAATATCTATGCGGCCCAACTGTAGTAACTACGAATGACCTGCATCAATCCCGACCGCCAGGTTCGCTGATGAATTCCAAAGGTGCTGAGGATTTTATCGCAATCCAGGCAACTATTAGCCGGTTGCTGGCGCATCCGCAGCTCTGATTGCGGCACCGCGATCAACCGGTCCAGCGGGATCTCTTCATATTGCCGCGCGGCCGCCACTATCGCCTCGACAAAACCAAACCAACTGATGCTCTCTGCGGCACAGTAGTGATACGTCCCCCAACTACCAGACCCGCAATCAAGCTGCTTAATCATTGCCAGGATAACCCGCGCCAGATCCGCCGCCGAGGTCGGAGTCCCCTGCAAGTCATCGGCGACCGAGATCTCAACCTGATGCCGCGCCTGCTCCAGCAATTCACGCACAAAACTATTGCCACGAGAGCTGAACAACCAGCCGGTACGGACAATGATATGCTCGGATAAAGCCGCCCGGACCAGCTCCTCACTGCGTAGTTTACTCTTACCATACTGGCTCAACGGAGCGACGTCGTCCTCTTCAGAATAAACGGCAACCGCCTGGTCGCTGAACACCTCAGCACAGGATACATGCACCATTGCACAGCCCGCTTCGGCACAACTCTCGGCCAAGATCGCTGCACCGCGCGTATTCACAGCATACCCCGCCGAACTCTCCTCCTCGGCATTTAACACTGCCGCAGCATTGATCAGAAAGCGCGGCCGGTGCTCCTTTAACGCCGCCCGGACGCCTGCAGCATCGCAAATATCGAGTTGCTTCGCATCTAGCGCGACAACGTCAAAACCCTCTTCACGAGCAAGCGCCTCCAGCTCATAGCCGAGCTGTCCTTGGGCGCCGGTGATCAACAATGTGGGCAGTTCAAACAACAAGCCATCTCCTTATCTATACCAAAAAACCTTAGCGATTATGTCTGGAGCACCCAAATGAATCCAGCCTCAGATTGATTAGAGAACATTTTCTTTGCAGCCAAAGAATCACTACAGATATAAAAATGCCCCGATTAACGGGGCATATAGGGGTAAAAACTTACACTGCTATAAGATGTCCGTTAGAACGGGATATCATCGTCGAAGTCATCAAACCCAGCGGCTGGCTGCTGAGGTGCAGCCGGTGCCGGAGCTGCTTGTTGTGGCGCACTATAGCCACCTTGCTGGCGAGGCTGCTGAACCGGCGCCTGCTGCTGAGGCGCAGCTTGCTGGACTGGAGCCTGCTGCTGATACGATGGCTGCTGCGCGGGTGCTTGCTGGTAACCACCACCTTGCTGATCACCACCACGTCCATCAAGCATCTGCATTTGGCCGTTGATATCGACAACTATCTCAGTGGTGTAGCGATCCTGGCCGTCTTGCCCCTGCCACTTACGCGTCCGCAAACCACCTTCTACATATACCTTAGAGCCCTTGCGCAGGTACTGTCCGGCGATCTCTGCCAGCTTGCCGAAGAACACCACGCGGTGCCACTCAGTACGCTCCTGCTGTTGGCCGGTCTGCTTATCTTTCCAGCTTTCAGAGGTGGCTATGGTCACGTTTGTTACTGCATTGCCATTAGGCATATAACGCACTTCGGGATCCTGACCCAGATTGCCGATCAGGATAACTTTATTAACTCCACGTGCCATCGGTTTTCTCTACTCTAAGATGATTATTCGGAACCTGCCATACCTATTCTGAGGCCGACATTTAGTGATTTAGAATACCATATCTAGTTCCCGATGCAGCCTCCGATACGCGAATGTTTTCTCTGCACTCGCCGGTGTCTATATAATGGTCGGTTCGATTCGCGGTCACCGACCCCGTCAACGGTTGGTCAGAGGTATAAATGGATAAAATCAGTGTTAGGGGCGCCAGAACCCACAATCTTAAAAACATCGATCTGGATATTCCCCGTGACAAATTGATCGTCATCACAGGCCTGTCGGGGTCGGGCAAGTCATCGCTGGCGTTTGACACCCTCTACGCCGAAGGCCAGCGACGCTACGTAGAATCCCTTTCAACTTATGCTCGCCAATTCTTGTCGATAATGGAAAAACCCGACATCGACCATATTGAAGGGTTGTCGCCAGCGATCTCAATCGAACAAAAATCGACCTCTCACAACCCACGATCAACCGTCGGTACCATCACCGAAATTTACGACTACCTCCGCCTACTGTTCGCCCGTGCCGGCGAACCACGCTGCCCTGATCACGACC
>JBFFKD010000173.1:0-5735 GCA_041555595.1 Motiliproteus sp. | reverse complement strand
GCGGTACCTGCACCCTAACAACCTGGTCTCCAAATTCAGAGGCGCGCTCAGGATCAACAGAGAAGGAGTTTAAGTTATTTAAGAGCAGAACCGGCGGTGTCAGATCTACCGGTTGACCGACATGCTCAGGCTGCTGGTTTACATGCTCAAGCTGCTCCAGCCGGTTGACACCTCGGTAGAGGGTTAGATGATCTGTAGAGGTAAGGGTTGAGAGAGAGGGGCTCGTGTCACTAGGTTGCGTCAACTGATACTGGCAAAAGCTATAGACCAGATCCAACTGAGCTTCGAGCGCGTTAGTATTGTAGAGCCCGCGTGCGCGTGCTTCGAGATAAGCCAGATAGGTTTTACCGCTGAAATCCCGGATTGGCCCTCCATGAGAGCGCGGCAACAAACCAAAGCGCGACTCCACCCACCCCTTTAATACCGCCCCTTCGCGACTATCACTATCAAACAACCAACCTCGGATAGTACGCTGCCAACAGGCTTTAGACCGCCCCCTACCCCCCGGAACAAAGCCGACTGCGGCCGGGTCATCCAAACGAAAATGGACCGTCATATAGTCGCAAAACTGCGCCACCCGCTGCTGAGGTTGAGACAGCCGATCTAGCCGCTGGAACAGATTATGATGTAATGCTTGCACACCATCGATCAATAGAGACACAGGGTGTTGCTGAAAGCTCAACCCACCCAGAATCTGAGCCGGTAGATTACAGCGGTTAATCGCTAGATAGGTGCCACGAGGTAGTCTCGGATCCCTAGGATTATCGAGATATTCAGAGGATGCTGTATCAACAGCCTCTCTAGGCTTCGCACCGTTCAATTCAGCCTGGATAAGATCCATCTTTTGTTGCAGATCTGCGTTCCCTTTCCGATCACGCTGCTCTCCAGCCACGCCTCAAACTCCCTACAAATTGTCGTTATTAACCCTACAGGATTTGTTGCTTTGTCGCATTGTCATCACGACAAAGGACCGCTTTTACTCACAAAAAAACCCCTTAAAAACACCAATTAATCATAAATTACAAACACTTAACAATAGAAAAATCAAACATGGCACAGCCATTGCCATGTTACTGCCGAACCTCTATTAAAAACCTCGTAGCAATTAAGGAGAGTGACCATGGCATTGCGTCAATGTGCAATCTACGGAAAAGGTGGAATCGGTAAGTCGACCACCACCCAAAACTTGGTAGCGGCCCTAGCCGAAGCCGATCAGAAAGTGATGATCGTCGGCTGTGACCCTAAAGCAGACTCCACCCGTTTGATTCTTCACTCCAAGGCTCAGACCTCGGTCATGGAGATGGCTGCAGAGCTGGGCACGGTTGAAGACCTTGAGTTGGAAGATGTCCTTCAGGTGGGTTACAAAGATATCAAATGTGTCGAGTCGGGAGGTCCTGAGCCAGGTGTTGGTTGTGCTGGCCGCGGTGTAATCACCGCGATCAACTTCCTGGAAGAGGAAGGCGCCTACACCGATGATCTGGACTTCGTCTTCTACGACGTACTGGGGGACGTGGTTTGTGGTGGCTTCGCCATGCCGATCCGCGAAAACAAGGCACAAGAGATCTACATCGTCTGCTCCGGCGAGATGATGGCGATGTACGCCGCCAACAACATCTGTAAAGGGATCGTTAAGTACGCCAGCTCCGGCAGCGTACGTTTGGCCGGTCTTATCTGTAACTCACGTAATACCGACCGTGAAGATGAGCTGATCATCGCCTTGGCCGAGAAGATCGGTACCCAGATGATTCACTTCGTACCACGTGACAACGTAGTGCAACACGCCGAGATCCGTCGTATGACCGTGATCGAATACGATCCGAGCGCCAATCAGGCTAACGAATACCGTGCCCTGGCGCAGAAGGTGATCGCCAACACCAAGTTCGTTATTCCCGAGCCAGTCTCTATGGACGAGCTGGAAGAGCTACTGATGGAGTTCGGCATCATGGATGTCGAAGACGAATCCATCGTCGGCAAGACGGCCGAAGAACTGGCTGCCGAGGCTTAAGCAGCCATTACCGCTCCTGCTACGAGCCTCTCCGCCAGACCTATTGCGATTAAACAGGATCTGGCAGAGACCCGGAGTACGGAACCGTAACAGCAGTGGAGCGAGTTAACAGCTGTTTATCCGTTCGTATTTCATGATTCGTATTTAATTATTCGTTTTTAACAAGGAACTCCATTATGGCGAGTTTAAATGTTGAAGAGACTAAAGCCCTCATCGAAGAGGTGCTGGAGGTCTATCCCGAAAAGGCCAAAGAAGACCGCGCCAAGCACCTGATGGTGGCTGAACCCGGTCAAGAGACCAAGGGTTGCATCACCTCCAACCGCAAAGCCCTGCCGGGTGTTATGACCAACCGTGGCTGTGCCTATGCCGGTTCCAAGGGTGTGGTCTGGGGGCCGATCAAAGATATGATCCATATCTCTCACGGCCCTGTAGGCTGTGGTCAGTACTCCCGTGCCGGTCGCCGAAACTACTATGTCGGCACCACCGGTATCGATAGCTACGGCACCATGAACTTCACCTCTGATTTCCAGGAGAAGGATATCGTCTTTGGTGGCGATAAGAAGCTGGAAACGCTGATCGACGAGATCGAGATGCTATTTCCGCTCAACAAAGGCATCTCTATTCAATCTGAATGCCCCGTGGGCCTGATCGGTGACGATATTGAAGTCGTCTCCAAGGTCAAAGGTGCTGCCCTGGACAAGACTATCGTCCCCGTGCGTTGTGAAGGTTTCCGTGGCGTATCCCAGTCATTGGGTCATCATATCGCCAACGACGCGGTACGTGACTGGGTGCTCAACGAGGATGATAAGCGAGAAGTCGGCAAATACGATGTGGCGCTGATCGCCGATTACAACATCGGTGGTGATGCCTGGTCTTCACGGATTCTGCTCGAAGAGATGGGCTTGAATGTTGTGACTCAGTGGTCTGGCGACGGCACCCTGAATGAAGTCAAAAACAACATCAACGTTAAACTCAACCTGCTGCACTGCTACCGCTCGATGAACTACCTGGCAAGACACATGGAAGAGAAGTACGAGATTCCCTGGGTCGAGTTCAACTTCTTTGGTCCGACCAAAACGGTCGAAAGCCTGCGTAAGATCGCGGCCTACTTCGATGACACTATCAAGGCTAATGCCGAAAAGGTGATCGCCAAATACGAAGCTCAGACACAGGCCATTATCGAGCAATACCGCCCCCGTCTAGAAGGCAAGAAAGTGATGCTTTATGTCGGCGGCCTACGCCCACGTCATACCATCGGCGCCTATCAGGATCTGGGTATGGAAGTGGTGGGTACCGGTTACGAGTTCGGTCATAACGATGACTACGAGCGTACCCTGGAAGATATCAAGCACTCGACCCTGCTTTACGATGATGTCACCGGCTACGAGTTCGAAGAGTTCGTCAAGAAGATCAAGCCCGACATGATCGGTGGCGGTATCAAGGAGAAGTACATCTTCCAGAAGATGGGTATCCCCTTCCGTCAGATGCACTCCTGGGACTATTCCGGCCCCTATCACGGCTATGACGGTTTCGCCATCTTCGCCCGCGATATGGACATGACCCTGAACAACCCATGCTGGAAAGCGATGGAAGCTCCCTGGAAAAAGAGCGCCTAAGGCTGTTCACCAGGATCTGAATCCAGCCGCTGTTAATTAAAACATGCTGAATTCACCTTTACTGTCGGCAGGTACGCCTGTCAAAGATTCACTTACCGCCGTGGTTCACCCCTTCGCTAGAGAAGTGCTGGTGGCGCGGCTGGGAGGTTACAATGAGTCAAATTGCTGAAAATGTAAAACCCTGTTACCCGCTGTTTGAACAGCCGGAATACCAGGAGCTGCTGGCCAAAAAGAAGGCCGATCACGAAGATCCAACCGCCGTCGACAAGGTTAAAGAGACTTTCGACTGGACCACCACCGAAGAGTACCAAGAGCTTAACTTTAGCCGTAAGGCACTTACCGTTGATCCGGCAAAAGCCTGTCAACCGCTGGGCGCGGTATTGTGCTCACTGGGTTTTGAAAAGACCCTGCCCTATGTGCACGGCTCACAAGGTTGTGTAGCCTATT
This sequence comes from Motiliproteus sp., assembly GCA_041555595.1. Taxonomy (GTDB): domain Bacteria; phylum Pseudomonadota; class Gammaproteobacteria; order Pseudomonadales; family Balneatricaceae; genus Motiliproteus. The sequence continues at coordinate 1,667 of JBFFKD010000173.1, read as the reverse complement.
TTCGCACCTACTTTAACCGTCATTTTAAAGAGCCCATCATGGCGGTCTCCGACTCTATGACTGAAGATGCGGCCGTTTTCGGTGGCCAGCAGAACATGAAAGATGGTTTGGAAAACGCCAATGCGCTGTACAAGCCGGAGATGATCGCCGTCTCCACCACCTGCATGGCCGAGGTTATCGGTGATGACCTTAACGCCTTTATTGGCAACGCCAAAAAAGGCGGTCATCTGCCTGAAGATATGCCGACCCCTTTTGCCCATACCCCGAGCTTTGTCGGTAGCCACACTACCGGTTGGGATGGCATGTTCGAAGGTTTCGCCCGCTACTTCACCCTTAACTCGATGGAAGATAAAACCGTCGGCAGCAACGGTAAGATCAACCTGGTTCCAGGTTTTGAAACCTATCTGGGTAACTACCGCGTACTGAAGCGGATGATGGCCGATATGGATGTCGATGCGACGCTGTTGTGTGATCCGAGCGAAGTGCTCGACACCCCTGCAGACGGTGAGTTCCGCATGTACCAAGGGGGCACCACCCAGGCAGAGATCAAAGATGCGCCTAATGCGATCGATACCCTGTTGCTACAACCCTGGGGGTTGCTGAAGACCAAGAAGTTCGTCAAAACTACCTGGAAGCAGCCGGCAACCGATATCAGCGTACCGATGGGACTAGCCGGTACCGATGATTTCCTGATGAAGGTCTCCGAGCTGACCGGCAAGCCAATCTCCGACAGCCTGGCGCTGGAGCGTGGTCGTCTGGTCGACATGATGCAGGATTCGCACACCTGGCTGCACGGCAAGAAGTTTGCTCTGTACGGTGATCCGGATTTCGTCATGGGAATGGCTAAGTTCATCCTGGAACTGGGTGCCGAGCCTTCGATCATCCTGTGCAACAACGCGAATAAGCGTTGGGGCAAAGCGATGCAAGCGGTGCTTGATGCTTCACCATTCGGCAGCAATTGCCAGGTCCACTTCGGTAAAGATCTGTGGCATCTGCGTTCATTGCTGTTTACCAACAAGCCTGATTTCGTCATCGGTAACTCGTACGGTAAGTTCCTGCAACGTGACACGCTGGCCAAAGGTAAGGCGTTTGAAGTGCCATTGATTCGTATGGGCTTCCCGATCTTCGACCGCCACCATATGCATCGTCAAACGACGCTGGGGTATGAGGGTGCCATGCAGATCCTGACCACGCTGGTCAATGAAGTATTGGCCAAGCTGGACGCCGAGACGATGGAGATCGGTGCAACCGACTACAACTTCGACCTAGTCCGCTAAGGGCGACTCATCACCCCCTCTGTCGCAGAGGGGGTGCTTCTTCCTCTTGCGTTTACAGCAGAGGAAAACCAGCCAAGGAGTCTGTTATGCCCAACGTCATGTTCAGAGAACACGAAGGCAAGCTGTCGATCTACATAGCCAAGAAAGACCTCGAAGCGATAGTGGTTTCACTCGAACACGATCAGCTCGACAAATGGGGCGGCAAGGTCGAGTTAGACGACGGTACCGCCTGGTATTTGGAACCGATGGACGCAAAACCGAAACTGCCCAAAACGGTTCGCGTAAGACGTGCCTAAACTCGCCGCTTACGCTTAACCGCCAATTTTTAGGAGAATTGTTATGGCACTTTATATCGTTGAAGACGAATGCATCGCCTGTGGCGACTGTGTG
>JBFFKD010000172.1:0-5762 GCA_041555595.1 Motiliproteus sp. | reverse complement strand
GGTTAACTCAGCGTGGGGTTATTGGGAAGAGGGAACAGGCCGTTGATAAATTTACCTTGATGGTTATAGCTGTCCGAGAGGATCTTATTAACCTTGTCGTGAGCCTGGTGGATCGCTTGAAATTCCTGTTCGCTAGTTTTGACGATCGTGTTTTCTAATTTCTTAAAATAGTCGAGTTGTGCTGTCGCCAAGGCTTGTGGGTCGGTGGCAAAGCTAATCAGGTTTTGGAGCTGTTGAAACCCGGCTTCTAAACCCTGAGTTAGATACTCGGTTTGAAGTTCGGTTAAGGTATCAAAAGCCTGGCGGTTGGTGTCTGCAATCTCCAGTATCGGTTGGATCGCCTGATTGATATCGTAGATTGGTTGGTTGCTGGGAATGGTCTTGTTCATGGTCGTGTCCTGATGATTTTTGCTTGGACGGTCAGAGTGCCGTTGGGTACAGCAACTAAAGGGTAGTACAAAAAAACGACGCATTAGTCGACTTGCATGAAACTCATGAACGAGAAGCTGAGTTAGGTTGCCAGCATTTCGGTACCCTCATTTGATGGCGGCGCTGCTGCTCGCCGGGCTTATTTGGATATTAGCCAGGACTGCTATAAAGTCTGCCCAGCCGAATCAGTAACCATCTTGGTTGACTCGCTGGCACTGATCCAGATTAGAGCGCTAAAGGAATCTAGATGAACAATCAAAAACTGGCTTTCGTGGCCGGTAAATCACCGAGCGCGCAGGGTGCGCTAGAGATCCTCTGTAACATCTATCAACATGTTGCCCCTGAGGAGGCGGATGTGATTGTTGCGCTCGGAGGTGATGGTTTCATGCTTCGGGTATTGCACCGCTATATGAAACTGAAAAAACCGGTTTATGGGATGAACCGTGGTTCAGTTGGCTTTTTGATGAACGAATTCCGGCCCGATGATCTGATTCAGAGGCTTCAGCGGGCGGAGTCGATCAACCTGCATCCATTGCGGATGCAGGCATTTTGTACCAACGGCGAAAAACACCATGCGCTGGCTTTTAACGAGGTCTCGCTGTTTCGTGAAACAGGCCAGGCTGCACATATTCGCCTTAGCATCGATGCTGTGGTTCGGCTCGAGGAGATGGTTTGTGACGGAGTGTTGGTCGCAACGACAGCAGGCAGTACCGCCTATAACATGTCCGCATATGGACCGATCTTACCGTTGGGTAGCTCTACTCTGGCGTTGACGGCGATCAGTGCCTATCGACCTCGGCGTTGGCGCGGTGCCATTTTACCGCATACGGCTACGGTCGAGATGGAGGTGTTGAATCCACAGAAAAGGCCGGTCGGTGTCTCTGCTGACTCGACGGAGATACGGAACGTGCTTCGAGTGAAGGTGTTCGAAGACCGTAGTTTGTGGAGCTCGTTACTGTACGATCCTGAGCACAACTTGGAAGAGCGAATTCTGCGCGAGCAGTTCGCCCACTGATCGGTTAGTGGCTCGGTTGATTCAGAGTCGGTACCACCATCAGCCGATAGCTGAGATAGCCTAGACAACCACAAACGCCCATGACCATCGCCATCGGTAGCGCAGTGTCATCATGCAGTACGCTGACCGCAATGGCGGCCAGTGCGCCAGTCAGAAATCGGCTGGTTCCCAGCAGCGCTGCTGCACTGCCGGCGATCCGGTCGAACGATGAAACCACCGCTGCCGAACAGTTAGCGCCAAGCAGGCCGATGCTGCCGACGAACAGAACCAGTAGTGGGAATAGTAAAAACAGTTGATCCCAACGGTTTGCCACGACGATGATTAATACCCCTACCACCGCTTGGAACAGCGCCGCCCGTCCGATCATTCGAGCCAGCCCTGTAGTCATGATCAGTCTACTGTTAGCCCAGTTGAACAGCATCATTAACAGGATGTTACTACCGAACAGTATGCCGTAGAGCGACTCGCTGACGCCGTAGTATTGGATATATACGAACGGAGAACCGGTGATAAAGGCAAACATCCCCGCCGTTGAAAAGCAGCCGCACAACAGGTATCCCATCGCCTGGCGGTGACCTAATGCGGTTTTGTAATCGGTAAGCATGCGGGACGCCGAAAAGCGGTACAAATTCGACTGCCGAGTCTCAGGTAGCCGGAGCCAAATCATAGCCGTCAGCAGCAAGCCCAGCAGGGTTAACAGCATGAAGATGCTGCGCCAGCCAAACCACAACAGCAACTGACCACCGACCAACGGTGCCAGCAGCGGTGCTAGTGTCATCGACATGACGACCAGTGACATCATCCGGGCCGCCGCCTCACCACGATACAGATCACGCACCAGTGCGGTGACGACTACCGATGCAGCCCCGCCACCGAGCGCCTGAACAGTTCGCGCTGCCAGCAGTTGATCGAGGTTCTGAGCCAGGGTGCAGACCAAACTGGCGGCGGAGAATAGCAGCATCCCGAACAATATCACCGGGCGGCGGCCGAAGCGGTCGGATAGCGGGCCGTAAATCAGTTGGCACAGCGCGTACCCCAACATGAAAGCCGTCAACGTCTGCTGGATCTGGCTGATCGGCCGGCCCAGCTGGTCAGCGATCGCCGGTAGCGCAGGCAGGTACATATCGATGGCCAATGGGGCGGTGGCTGCCAATGCACCTAGCAGCAAAATCAGCCAGGTTGAATCGGTAGCAAAGCGTTGCTGGGGCATTGGAGGAGGGGGCTCAATTGGATTAACGCGATGGCGTAAGTGTTTTGAACCGCCGCAAGTGTCGGTAGTTCGATCTGAGATAGCAAGGATAAGGAGTTCAACGATCTGAGCTTGGCGTGTTACTAGGAGTGTAGCGCTGACTCGAGTCGAGTGACTTTTGGGGTGCTTTTATATACCATTGCGCCTCATTTTTGTGGGTCTATTTGTCGCCGTGAGAAACCGTCTGATATTAACCCTGACGACTGCCAGAGGCTCTCGTCAGCTGTCGCTCAATATGTTGGCGCGTTATCTGTTATTGCTGTTTATGGCGATGTTGTTGGTCAGCTTTTTTATCAGCAATGCCCTGCTGGTGAAGACCTCTGATGAGTTCCACAGCCTGACCGCCGATCATCAGCAACTAGCCAGCCTTTATACCGATGTGTTGGATAGCCGTGAGTCGGTTATCACCGAATTAGACCAGCTCGGTGAAAACCTCAACATGATCGAGCAGGAGCGTAATACCCTGCAACAGCTCAGTGATGAGTGGAGTCTGTCGTTTTATCAGCTTGAGGTGGCGATGGGCTTGCCGCGCAGTGATGAGATGACACTCGAACGCAGCTATGAGTTGCAGCAGCAGGCCTACGAACGGCTGTTTATGTTGCATGGCATTCCGAACGGTTCACCGATGGAAAAGATCACCATCACCGACCGTTTTGGCCCGCGTCGACATCCGGTGACCGGGGAGAGGAAGTTTCATAACGGTATCGATTACAGGGCTGCCACCGGTACGCCTATCTATGCTACCGCGGATGGTGCGGTTGAATATTCAGGCTTTCATAAGAAAAGCGGCTACGGCAACCTGATTATCATTAATCATAACTTTGGCTTTAAAAGCTATTACGGTCACCTCAAAAAAAATCTGGTTCGTAGCGGTCGCCTGGTCAAGAAAGGCCAGTTGATCGGCTATAGCGGCAATTCGGGTATCTCGACCGGTCCCCATCTGCACTATGAAGTACGGTACCTGTTCAAACCGCTTAACCCGGCTCCATTTCTGGATTGGAGCATGGATAATTACCAACAGATCTTTACAGAGGAGCGAGGGATAAAGTGGGATGGTTTAAGAGAGATGTTACCCATCAACCGACTCGAACTGCCGTTACTATCATCGCACGAGGTAACAAGCTCAGTGGTGAAATGAGTCTGGTTGGCAAGCTTCATATTGATGGTATCTTCGAAGGGCGCATCAGCTCGGTCGATAGTGTTACCGTTGGTCGTCGTGGTGTAGTCAAGGGTGTGATCCGTGCGCACCAAGTCAGCGTCTGTGGCCGTGTTGATGGTGAAGTCTATTGCGATGAGCTGACCATCGAGCGCGGCGGACAAGTTCAAGGTTTAGTGCACAGCCGTCAGATGACCATTCACAAACGCGGTAACTTTATCGGTGAACGCGATCTGACTACCGAATCGTCGCTGCTACCGGGTACAACTGTGACAGCTGTAGTGCTTGATGAGGCTGTTGGTGGTGCTGATAACGTTGCCAGCGTTGAACAGGCTGATGACTCGAAACGCGAGTCTCGTCAGCCTGAACAACTGACCCGAATGTTGGATGAGATGCTCGGTGAACTGCCTAAGGTGGGTAAGCGCCCTCCTAGCGATTCGCACTGACGCACCTCGTCTGTCCTCGCGCGGCTTGTTTCGATTTAGACACAGGCTCGCGCAACGCCTCTGCTGTACCCTCTTCTCGATCCAATTTTACTGCTGCTGTAACAGTTCGTGGGTTGTTACGTCTAACTAACGATGCTGCCGTAGGGCAGGTTTTTTATTCTTGATAACAAGAGGTTTCCATGGAATACGCCTTACCGATTTTGGTGGCCGTAATGGCGATAGGTTCGGTCTTGATCAGTGCTAATGCGCGGACCGAGGGGGCTTTTTTTAAAGGCCGTTCGATCGATGGTCATGCACCAGGACTGCTGACACTGACGCTGTCTCAAGTGACCACCTGGGTGTTTGCTCGGTCGCTGATGAACGCGGCCATTCTGGGTTTTTATTATGGTCTGTGGGGCACGCTGGCGTATGCCGCTTACTACCTGTCATTTCTGACCGGTGGCCGGATTATCGACAGTCTGCGCTTTGAACATGGCTACGATAGCGTCCAGGCCTTCTTGCGTGATCGCTTTGGCCATTGGGGTACCGGCTGCTATAACGTGGTGGTAGGCATCCGTTTAATCAGCGAGGTATTTGCCAACTTGCTGGTGATCGGGTTGTTGTTCGGGATTGCCGGAAGCCAGGCTTATATCCTGGCGATCATGGGCTTTGCCCTAGTGACGTTGTTGTATTCGATGCTGGGCGGGCTGCACGCCTCGTTACGTACCGACCTGTACCAGATGTTGATCTTCGTTGTGGTGTTGCTGGTGTTATTAGCGCTGACCCTGTTTGGCGGTCAATTTGAACTATCGGATCTGCTGTTTGTACCGTTTCAATATGACCAGCCAGGCCCTATTCTGTTGGCGGTGGCGCTGTTACAGGTCTGGAGCTATCCGATGCACGACCCGGTGATGATGGATCGTGGTTTTTTGGCCGATCGAGAAACAACCCGTCGCAGCTTCCTCCATGCTGCCTGGATCAGCGTGCTGTGCATCGGTGGTTTTGGCTTGCTGGGTATTCTGGCAGGAGCGCACGCGGCGAGCGGCGAAGCGATGAATGCGGTGCTGAGTCGAATGCTCGGTGAGTTGCCGATGCTGCTGTTCAATATGGCGTTGGTGATCTCGGCGATGTCGACTCTCGACAGCACCTTGTCGAGCTCGGCTAAGTTAGTGGCGGTCGATATGGCGATCCTGCGGGGCAGTATTCGTAATGGCCGCGTGGTGATGTTGTTGTTTATGCTGCTCGGATTGGCATGCGTCTTTCTCGGTAACAAAGACCTGTTCAGTGCGGTGGCGGTTAGTGGTACCGCCTCGATGTACCTGGCACCGGTAATCTTCTTTTCGCTATGGGGCAAGCGGGTCGATATTCCACTGTGGAGTTATCTGGCCAGTTTTGTACTGGCGATCGGCGGAGCGATGCTCTACTTCTTTGAATCGTCCGGTTACAGCCTGTGGCTTGGCGATGCGCATAAATATACCAAGCTGCTAT
>JBFFKD010000171.1:0-5832 GCA_041555595.1 Motiliproteus sp. | reverse complement strand
GGGTGAAGGATGCAGACCGGTCAGTTGTTTGATCTCAGCACGCTGCTGATCAGTCCAGTCACATAACTGTCGAGCGCGACAGTCTTGCCAGCTCAACACCGGGGTCAATGGTTGGCCGCTGTGCTTATCCCAACAGACCAGGCTGGCGCGTTGGCAGGCCAACCCCCAGCAGCGGATCTGTCGTTGCTGCGCTTCGGTCAGTTGGCTGATCGCAGCTGCAGCGCAATGCTGCAGGCTGGCTACCAGTTGGTGCGGATCCTGTTCGACCCAGTCGGGCTGAGGGGTTGAGGTGCTGACGGCTTGATCGGCCTGTGCGATCGCTTGGCCGTGCTGGTTAAATATCAGCGCTCGGCTACGGCTGCCGCCCTGATCGAGTGCCAGATAGAGGGCATCGGCACTGTGGTTAGGTGGCGGCTGTAGCGAGGGGGCTGAGTGCATCATCAAGAGCTCTTATCGGAACTGATGCTGCAACTATAGAGGGTATTGTTCGGATTGACGTTGAAGAGAGGGCTTGAGTGCTGGGCGCCGGATTAATGGCTACGCCGCTTGAACACCGCGCAGATACCGCTGGGTCGGCCACCCCGAAAACGACAGCGGGGGCCGTTGCCGGTCTGCTGATATTGCTGGCATTCACGGCAGTTGCGTCGCTTCGAACCGTCGTAGTGGTCGGATTCAAACGACGGTTTGGAGGTTGCTATCGGCACCGGTCTATCGCTCCGGTGTCAGATGGAGCAGGGCGAACAGTGACTGCTGGTGTCGGCTGATCCAATCGGGATCAAACGGTCCCCAATTGTTGAGTTGGTAGTAACCGTCGTTGTTGCGCTTGCCGTCCTGGACGAAGACCAGATCCAGGCCCAGGCCCGGCAGTGCCTTGATGATGTCTTGTAGGGTGCGGCGAGGCCAGCCGGTCAATCGGATTAGCTCGGGGACACTAGGACGCGGCTGAGTGTAGATCAGTTGTGCGACGATCAGGCGACGAGCAAAGGTGGAGTTTAGGCTGTCGAGTGTCAGTGAGCTCATCGGGGATCCTGTCGGTCTGCGGCTTGGTTCGAGTGGTTATCTGGTTCGGCTTGGTTTGAAAGGGACTGATCGGTACCGGACTTCGGTGTGTTCAACGCATCGGGTTGCCCCGGCGACGCGTCGGGAGCTGATTCTTGTGGTTGGTACATCGCATCGTGCCGCTCCTGATCGTGCTGGCCGCCGATTTCAAATCGTTGATTAAGCCAACGCAGGTAATATTTCCACAGCAGTAGCGCCGGAATCATCCACAGCATGATCGCCAGCATATTGAAGCTGCCCTTGTGGGTGGCCGGGCCGAACTCTGCCAGCCACGCCATAAAGTGCAGTTGGCGCATCAGGTAGAACCAACCAACTAGCAATACAAACCCCAAACCTAGCAGTGGATAGTAGATCCATTTATTGGTCGGTGCGGGTTTGCTGCTGTCGACAGGTGACGGGGTGGAGTGATGCTGCGGTTGCTTCATGGTGTGGTTTCAATCATTTAAAAACGGCGGTTAGCGGTACAGGTGCAGTCGCAGGCTGGGCAGAAAAGCTTCTGCTTCGATTCGACAATCACTGCGGATCTGTCGTTGCCGCACCGATTGGGGGATCAGACTGGGATCGTTGTGTTCGGGAAACGGTTGCTGCGGATCATAGCCGAACAGCAGCGGCAGTGACAGGTTCATCGCTTGTCGGTAAGGCGCGCAGTCGAAGGTCAGGTTGGCGCGCATTAGCGGTGCCTGTTGCTGTATTTGAGCTAACGGGGTGTTGGCGCTGAGCTGGTTGAGCCGATCGATTTGCAGCTGGATGTGCGGTTTGTCGAGCCCCATCCGCGCCAGCGCTTGTTGGGCCTGTTGCTGGCTAAAGCGTTTGATGCTGCGGCCGCTGGTGTACCAGTTCAGCCCAACCCGCAGCGGATGTTGATCGGTGCTGGGGATGAGTCGGTAGCATTGTTTAAGATGCAGTCGCGCCAGCCCTTTGTGTCCCAAGGCTTCACGTAGTGCGTTGGGGCGTTGGTTGAGTCGAGCCACTATCTGGTCGGTTTGCTGTTTTACGGTGGTTGTTAGTTTTGACGCTTGCTCGGTAGAGGAGAGCTGCTGCTTTAGCGCCGATAGCGCCTGCCGGAAATCGCTCTTGGCCTGATTGGCCTGATGAGCCAGCGCTAATAGCGGCGGATCGGCTGCGATCAAACCGTGGCAGCTGCGGGTGCGGCGGCCATCGCCACCATCGCTGTGCCACAGGTCGCAATAGAGCTCGATCGCTTTTTGACGCGGGTCGGTGCTGCTGGCCTGTTCCTGTTCGGTCAAGGGCACCCAGATCGGCAGCGTTGAACTTCGCAGTTGCTGGGCCAGAGCCGATAGCGTTGCAGCCATTGTTTCAAACCGCTCAATCAGTTCAGTGTGCGGGTAGCAGCTAGGGTTTATTGACGGCTTATGAGTTGAGGTCATCGTCGTGCTTTTGTCGTTCATTTCTTCGGATCAATGCTTGCTGTTGCAGGATATGCCCGGCGATCAGATCTTGTCCGGCTTCGTCCGGATCGATGAAAACCATCCCGATCCGATAATCGCCGCCGGCTTGGGGTTGGCTATAGACCACCTGCGCCAAACTCTGCACCGCGTAGCCGCAGGGTAACAGACGCAAGCGAACCGCACAGTACGTCTGTGGTTCGATCGGTACGACATCCATTATCGATACGCCGTTGGTGCAAAGGCTGATAGGCTGTGGCTCGGTGTCAGTGCTGGTATCGCTGACATGCAGGGTTAATCGTTCGATCTTGCTGTTGATCAGTCGCAAGGCGGCCGCCAGGGCCGGACTGTTATCGGTCAGTTTGAACAGCTGATGCTGTAACTGCTGGTCGATCTGTTGTAACTCGCTTAGCAGTTGGAAACCGTCCGATCTAGGCAGTAGCGCGTCGAGCTGCTGGGTGGGGGCAGAGCTGTCGAGCGCTACCAACTCCACCAGCGCCTGATCGGCGATCCGAAATGTCTGACGGCGTTCGTGGGTGTGGGTCTGAGGCATGCGGTAGGGCCATAGCGGGTGAGAGGGTTGTCGGCAAGGCCGTGGGTCACTGCGGTGACAGCGCGGGTCATCACGTCAGCGATCGTTCTGGTGAGCATCTTAGCCTCAGCCGGTTGGTGTCAATATATCAGAAAAATCATCCGATTAAGTAGAGCTGGTCGCTAGGTCGGCGGGAACTGTTGTGGTTTAATGCGGCCATGTTTAGACCACTCTCCCTCTATGTCGGCTGGCGCTATACCGGTGCCAAACGCCGAAACAATTTCATCTCGTTTATCTCACTGGTGTCGACCCTAGGGCTGACCCTTGGAGTGGCGGTGTTGATCCTTGTGCTGTCGGTGATGAACGGCTTCGATCGCGAGCTGCGCCAGCGTATTCTCGGCATGGTGCCGCACGCCACGCTGTCGGGCTACCGTGAAACGATCGAGGACTGGCCAGCGCTGATCGAGCGGGTGAGTCAGCAACCTAAGGTGGAAGGTGCAGCGCCCTATATCCAAGCGCAGGGGATGCTGACCCACCGGGGCCAGGTTCAGGGCACGTTGATCTATGGCATCGATCCAGCTTATGAACACAAGGTATCGATCATCGGTGACTTTATGCCGCAGGGTTCGCTTGAGGCACTGCAATCCGGTCAATTCGGCATCGTACTGGGTGATATTTTGTCGCGTCAGCTTGGAGCCCGGCTGGGCGATAAGGTGACATTGGTGCTGCCCGAGGCGTCGATCTCGGTTGCCGGGGTGTTCCCCCGCCTCAAGCGTTTTACCGTGGTCGGGGTGTTTAAGGTTGGCGCTGAGTTGGATGCGTCGATGGCCTATATCCACCTCAATGACGCCGCTAAGATCAAGCGAATAGCTAGCGGAGTCGAAGGGGTGCGGTTGAAACTCGATAACCTGTTCGACGCGCCGGTTGAGGCGCGCCGGATCGCCGCGGCCGAGGGTAGCCGATTGCGTGCCAGCGACTGGACCCGCAGCCACGGAAATCTGTTCCAGGCGATCCAGTTGGAGAAGAAGATGATCGGCTTGCTGCTCTTTATCATCGTGGCGGTGGCAGCATTTAATATTGTTTCGACCCTGATCATGGTGGTGACCGACAAGCGCTCCGATATCGCTATTTTGCGAACGATGGGCGCCTCATCGGGGATGATCATGCGCACCTTTATCGTCCAGGGCGGGGTGATCGGTTGTTTCGGCACTCTGGTCGGTACTGGCTTGGGAATCGTGTTGGCGTTGACGGTGACCGACCTGGTGGCCTGGGTCGAGCAGCTGTTCAATTTTCAGATACTCAGCGCCGAGGTCTACTTCATCAGTTATCTGCCGTCGGAGCTTCGCTGGGATGATGTCATTACAATCTGTCTGAGTTCGCTGGCGATCAGTCTGCTGGCGACCGTCTATCCGGCTTACCGGGCGGCGCAGACCAAACCGGCCGAGGCGTTGCGGTATGAATGATCTGGTCGAGCAGCAAACCGACGCGGTGGTGCTGAGCTGTAGTGACATTCGCAAGAGCTATTCGGAAGCTGATACCGAGCTGGTGGTGCTCGATCAGCTCAATTTTGAGGTGCGCGCGGGTGAGCGGGTAGCCATCATCGGCAGCTCAGGCTCGGGCAAGAGTACCCTGCTCAACATTATGAGCGGACTGGACGATCCGACCGAGGGGGCGGTGCAGCTGTTGGGCCAGTCGCTGGCCAAACTCAACGAGAACAAACGTGCCGCGCTACGCAACCAGGCGCTCGGATTCGTTTATCAGTTTCATCACCTACTGGCCGAATTCAGCGCGCTAGAAAACGTAGCGATGCCGTTGCTGATCGCCAAGACTCCGATCGATCAGGTTGAGCCGCGTGCCAGGGCAATTCTGGAGCGAGTGGGCCTGGGGCAGCGGTTACATCACAAACCGGCTCAACTTAGCGGCGGTGAGCGGCAGCGGGTGGCGATCGCCCGGGCTCTGGTGGCAGAACCTGCAACCGTGTTGATGGATGAGCCGACCGGGAATCTGGATCGGCACACCGCCGAAGAGATTCAGTCGTTGATGTTGGAACTCAATCGCTCGCTTAACATCGCTTTCGTGGTGGTCACTCATGATCCTGAGTTGGCTGCTCAGATGGGACGGGTGCTCAAACTCGATGACGGCCGGTTGCAGCCAGCCTAACCGTAGAGCCGGTACCTCAATGAGGGGGTGCAACCCTATATAACCTAGCTGACAATGGCTCAAGAGTCGGTACCGGTTGCAATTGGATAAGCGATTGTTGGATTTCTATTGATATAAATCAGTCGTCTTTGGTGGGGCTGCTGCGATTAAAGCCGCCATCTGTCCGCACAGGATCGTTATTTCTTTAGCTTTCGGCGACGGTTTTCCTTTCGCAATCGCCAGTTTTTACCCACATGCCAGGCCCACATCCAGCGTACCGTGAAATAGCTCAGTAGCGAGAACAGCACGCCGCATACCAGCGAACCGAATAGCAGTGGCCACCAGATCCGAGACAGTTCGCTGGTGATCCACTCCAAGGTCAGGGTGAACTCGATATCCTGGCCGCCCGAACCCAGCAGCCAGTTGCCGACGCTGTAGGTGAAATAGAAGATCGGCGGCATCGTCAGCGGATTAGTGATCCAGACCAGCCCTACCGAGATGGGAAGGTTGCTATGGAGCAGGATCGAAAAAACAGCTGCGATCAGCATCTGCAATGGAATCGGTAGAAAGGCACAAAATATTCCGACCAGGAAGGCCATTGATACAGACGTGCGATTGAGATGCCATAGATTTGGGTTATGCAACGCGCTACCGAGATAACTTAGAGACGGGTGCTCTCGTATCATCTTCTCGTTG
>JBFFKD010000170.1:0-5875 GCA_041555595.1 Motiliproteus sp. | reverse complement strand
GCAGTTGATGCCCCGCGTGCTGGATGCGAACCGCAACGAACACTTTGACCCTGACATCATGTCCGAACTGGGTGAGTTGGGTCTATTGGGTGCGACTCTGCCCGAACAGTACGGCTGTGCCGGCGTTAACTACGTCAGCTACGGGCTGGTGGCTCGGGAAGTGGAGCGGGTCGACAGCGGCTACCGCTCAGCCATGAGCGTTCAGTCCTCCTTGGTTATGCACCCGATCTACGCTTATGGCAGCGAAGAGCAGCGTCGCAAGTACCTGCCCAAACTGGCCACTGGTGAGTGGATCGGCTGCTTCGGACTGACCGAGCCTGATTCTGGCTCCGACCCGGCTAGCATGCGTACCCGTGCCGAAAAGATCGATGGCGGTTACCGTCTGACCGGCAACAAAATGTGGATCACCAACAGCCCCATCGCCGATCTGTTTGTGGTTTGGGCCAAGCTCGATGGCGTGATTCGTGGATTTATCCTCGAGAAGGGTATGGCGGGCCTGAGCGCCCCCAAGATCGAGGGCAAGTTCTCGCTGCGAGCCTCCATCACCGGCGAGATCGTGATGGACGGTGTCGAAGTTTCCGAACACCAGTTGCTGCCAAATGTCAGCGGCCTGAAAGGCCCCTTCGGCTGCCTCAACAAGGCCCGCTACGGAATCGCCTGGGGCGCACTGGGTGCGGCCGAATTCTGCTGGCAGCAAGCACGCCAGTACTGCCTGGATCGTAATCAGTTCGGTCGCCCGTTGGCCGCTAACCAGTTGATTCAGAAGAAGCTGGCCGATATGCAGACCGAGATCAGCCTGGGTCTGCAGGGCTGTCTGCAGGCGGGTCGTCTGATGGATGCCGGCCAGTGCCCGGTTGAACTGATCTCGCTGATCAAGCGTAACTCCTGTGGCAAGGCGCTGGATATCGCCCGGGTCGCGCGTGATATGCACGGCGGCAACGGCATCGCCGATGAATTCCATGTGATCCGCCACATGATGAACCTGGAAGCGGTTAACACCTATGAGGGCACTCACGACGTTCACGCGCTGATTCTGGGCCGTGCCCAGACCGGCATCCAGGCGTTCTGCTGAACCGGCCTGAGGGAGTAAAGCACCATGCAAAACCGAGCTGAGATCGTCGATGCTAATTTCTTGCGAAGAGTCGCCGCTGGCGACCTTCCCGAGCCTGCCCATCGGGTCACGCTGGAACAGGCGCAACTGAGTCAAGCCGCGTTGATTCACATGTTCGAGAGCCAGCTGCTAAGCCGCCAGCTCGATCTCTGCTCGCGTAAACTGCAAGCGCGTGGCGAATCTTTCTATACCATCGGCAGTGCCGGTCATGAGGGTAATGCCGCCATCGCTGCGGCGTTTCGTCATGACGATATGGCCTTTCTGCACTACCGCGACGCTGCTTTCCTGATCCAGCGCGCACGGCAAACCCCCGGCGAAACACCGCTGTGGGATATGCTGCTGAGTTTTTCTGCTTCCAGTGACGATCCGATCTCCGGCGGTCGCCACAAGGTATTGGGCAGCAAATCGTTGTACATACCACCGCAGACCAGCACCATCGCCTCGCACCTGCCCAAGGCGCTGGGTACCGCGTACTCGATCCCGCTGGCCAAGCGCACCGGCCACCAGGGCGATCTGCCCCACGATGGGGTGGTACTGTGTAGCTTCGGTGATGCCTCCTCCAACCACAGTACCACCCAGGGTGCCATCAATACCGCCTGTTGGACCGCCTACCAAAAGGTGCCGCTGCCGCTGGTGTTTATCTGCGAAGACAACGGTATCGGCATCTCCACTTCGACCCCCGGTGGCTGGATCAACGCCAACTTCAGCAATCGGCCCGGGTTGAACTACCTGTTCTGTGATGGTCTCAACCTGATCGACAGCTACCGTACCGCCCGTCAGGCCGAGCGGCTGGCGCGCCAGCATCGCCAGCCGGTGTTTCTGCACATGAACTGTGTGCGCCTGCTAGGCCACGCCGGTTCCGACGCCGAGGTCGCTTATCGCAGTCGACTGCAGATCGAAGCGGCCGAGGCACAGGACCCGCTGCTGCACTCAGCCCGACAAGTGATCGAGCAGGGTGGCCTGAGCGCCGAACAGGTGCTGGATCTGTACCGCGAAACCGGCGAGCGGGTCGAACGGGTCGCCGAGCTGGCGATTCAGCGTCCCAAGCTCACCGATGCCAAAGGCGTGATGGCCAGCATTGTGCCGCCTGCACGCACCCCACTGCCCGCCAACGGAGTCGATAACGCTCAGCGACAGCAGCTCTTTGCCCGCGAGCAGAGCATGATGAAGCAGCCGCAGCATCTGGCCCGCCTGCTCAACTGGGCGCTGGCCGACCTGATGCTCGACCACGACGAAGTCATCATGATGGGCGAGGATATCGGCCCCAAGGGCGGGGTTTACAACGTCACCAGTAAACTCAGCGACAAGTTCGGCCAGCACCGGGTGATCAACACCCTGCTCGACGAACAGAGTATTCTGGGGCTGGCGATCGGTGCCGCTCACAACGGTTTTATCCCGATCCCCGAGATCCAGTTTCTGGCCTACGTGCATAATGCCGAGGATCAGATTCGCGGTGAAGCGGCTACCCTGAGCTTTTTCTCTGAAGGCCAGTACACCAATCCGATGGTGATCCGTATCGCCGGACTGGGCTATCAGAAAGGCTTCGGCGGTCACTTCCACAACGACAACAGCCTTAACGTATTTCGCGATATTCCTGGCCTGGTAATCGCCTGCCCCAGCAACGGCAGCGATGCGGTCGAGATGATGCGTGAAGCGGTACGACTGGCACGCGAAGAGCAGCGGGTGGTGATCTTTATCGAACCCATCGCGCTCTACATGACCCGCGACCTGCATGACCCCGGTGATGGTCTCTGGACCGGTGACTACCGTCCGCCAGCACAGGCGCAGCCGATCGCCCTTGGTCAACTGAACCAGCAGGGTGAAGGTACCGAGCTGGCCATTGTGACCTACGGCAACGGTTATTACCTCAGCCTGCAGGCCGCCAAGATATTAGAGCAGCAACACGGCGTGTCGTTGCGGGTGATCGACCTGCGCTGGCTGGCGCCGCTGAACGAGGCGGGCATTCTGGCCGCCCTGGCACCCTGCGATAACCTGCTGGTCGTCGACGAGTGTCGCCGTACCGGCTCGATCGGTGAAGGGCTGGTCAGTCTGGTGACCGAAAATCTGTCCCCGGCACCGGCATTTAAACGCATCACCGCACAGGACAGCTTTATCCCGCTGGGTCGCGCTGCGACATCGACCATGCCTTGCCGCGATGACATCATCAACGGCGCACTGACATTGCTTGGCAAGACGCCGGCAGTCAGCCAGCAACGCGAAACCGCCTGAGGAATAATCGTGAACAACAAACTTAAGACACTGGTGATCTGCCCCGGGCGCGGTACCTATAACGCCACCGAACTGGGCTATCTGGCTCGTCATCACGGTGACAAGCGCGCCCTGATCGAACAGATCGATCAGTTGCGCACGGCACTGGGACAGGAGCCCATTTCCGAGCTGGACGGGCGGGCGCGTTACAGCCTGGCCCAGCACAGTCGCGGCGACAACGCTTCGGCCCTGATCTGGGCCTGCGCCTACGGTGACTACCTGTCGATCGATCCCGAGCGGTACGATGTCTGCGCCATTACCGGCAACTCGATGGGCTGGTATATCGCTCTGGGCTGCGCTGGCGCTTTAGACGAACGCAACGCCTTTGAGGTGATCAACACCATGGGCACGCTGATGCAGCAGTCGCTGATCGGTGGTCAGTTGATCTACCCCGAGGTCGACGAACAGTGGCAACCCATTCCGGGCCGCGCCGAGCAACTGGATCAACTGACCCGGCAGATCGACAGCGCAGCCGACTGCGAGCTGCACCTGTCGATCCGACTCGGTGGCATGCGGGTATTCGGTGGCAACGAAGCGGCACTCAAACGCCTGCAGGCTGAACTGGCACCGGAGCAGGGCCGTTACCCGATGCGGCTGCATAATCATGCTGCCTTCCATACCCCCTTGCTGACCGGCATCGCCGAACAGGGGCGAAACCAGTTGCCAGCCCCATTGTTCAGCGCCCCCAAAGTGCCGCTGATCGATGGCCGTGGTGGCCAGTGGTCACCTTACTCCACCGATGCCGAGGCACTGTGGCGTTACACCCTGGATCACCAGGTCTGTCAGCCTTACGACTTCAGTGCTGCGGTGCAGGTCGCCGTTAAGGAGCATGCCCCCGAGCGGATCATTATTCTTGGCCCCGGTACCACCCTAGGCGGCGCGGTGGCGCAAAGTCTGATCGATATCGGCTGGCAGGGCTGGCGCTGCAAGCAGGACTTTATCGAGGCGCAGCAACAACAGCCCTACATTCTTTCGATGGGGATCGATGCACAGCGTGAATTGGTGGTGTGACCGATTAGGCAGTTGCGGCTGCCGTCGCCGTATGTATGATTTTTGATCGTTGATAGGTGATTTTTTGCTTTTATCTTTAGAGTCTGAGCGTGTTGGACGCGAGTTTTTTGATTTTTCTGCTGCTAGTATTAGCAGATATATCAACTAACTAACTAGCTCAGCAGGCGGTGACGACTATCAATCCGGCAGCCCGTGGTATCAGCGCATTTATCATCGTCCTCGCATCAATTGCCCTGTGTGTTGGTATTTTAGGGTTTCACTTTTATACATTTCACCTTAAAGCAAAGCATGACTCGATCAGGACGCTGGCACACTATGCCGCCAGCCTGGTGGATCCTGCCAAGCATCAGCAGCTTATTCAAGCACCCCGCTCAGATAGCGATCTCTACTCAGCGTTATTGGAGCCGCTGGTTCGGCTGCATATGAAACTGCCCGATGTCAGCTACTTATACACCATGATTGAACAGGATGGGCGTTACTACTTTGTGCTTGATACAGCGACTTCGCCGCAGCTTGCTAGAATCGATTTAGAACCATCGGATCTGTTTGAGGAATATGTAAACCTCAGTCTCCCCCCTGATTGGCTTGATGCGCTTCATCGAGGAGAAACCTATATAGACCAGGAGCCGGTGGTTGATGAGTACGGTCGTTGGATATCGATATCTGTACCGGTCATGGAGCCTGATGGGACGCTGCTTTTCTGGTTGGGGATGGACTTTAATGCGGATGAATTCTTACAGCAGCAGAATAGAATTGTTCAATATATCGTTCTAGCGATCATTGTCGGGTTGATGTTGTCTTTGGGAATTGCCTTTGCTGTTTACTCTGGCCATGTCAAGATCAGGGCGTTACAGCAAACGCAGCAAACACTGACGCTGACGGACTCTTTGACCGGAGCGTATAACCGACGTTTTCTAAAAGATAAAAGCGCTAAGATCTGGCTTGACTATAAGCACAGCAAACAGGCTTGTGCTGTTCTGGTGATGGATATAGACCACTTTAAAGCGATCAATGACCGCTACGGCCATGACGTCGGAGATCAGTGTTTGATCCAACTGGTAAACCAGGTAAATAGCGCCCTTAGAGCAGGAGATTTTCTTATCCGAATGGGGGGAGAGGAGTTTTTGATCCTGTTTTCAAATGCCGGTGATGAGACCGCTCTTGTTCAGGTGGCCGAACGGATCAGAACCATGATCGAAGAATTAGAGATAACCCATGATGGCGGTGAAACGTTAAAAATAACGATTAGTATTGGCGTTAGCCCGCTTAGCCGTACTGATAAGAGCCTGCAAGACTGCATTCGACGTGCAGACGGTTTTCTCTATCAAGCTAAAGATCAGGGGCGTAACAGGGTTGTGTTTAGCTGATCTTTGTCCGTTTTTTGTTGCTTTTATTAATAAAATCAATAATTTGATCTAGCGGCATGGGCTTTGCGTATAGGTAGCCTTGAAGGTAGTCGCAAGCCTGGTCGGTCAGCCAGCGTGC
>JBFFKD010000169.1:0-5951 GCA_041555595.1 Motiliproteus sp. | reverse complement strand
TGCTGTATCGGGTGTTGGCTCTATTGGTGTTGGCGTTTGTAGCTGGTTTTGTATCGTTGCAGACTGCTAAGGGCCAGGCTTTCTTTGAGTTGTTTAAAGAGGCCAAGGTTGAGATTCGCAAGGTTGTTTGGCCTACACGGCAGGAGACGACTCAGACTACGGCGATCGTAGTTGTTGTTGTGCTGTTGATGGGGTTGGCGCTCTGGGCGATTGATTCGCTGTTGAGTTGGTTGGTATCTGGAGTTATTGGTTAATGGCGAAGCGTTGGTATGTCGTACACGCGTATTCGGGTTACGAAAAGCGCGTCATGCAGTCCCTGAAGGAGCGTATTGAGCTTGAGGGGATGCAGGAAGACTTCGGTGAGATTTTGGTTCCGACCGAAGAAGTTGTTGAGATGCGTAACGGGCAGAAGCGAAAGTCTGAGCGTAAGTTCTACCCGGGTTATGTGTTGGTGCAGATGGAGTTGAATGATGCGTCCTGGCATCTGATCAAGGGTACGCCTCGGGTAATGAGTTTCTTGGGTGAGGATCCTAAGACCCCGGGTAAGGTTGCGCCGATTACCGAGAAAGAAGCTAATGCGATTCTGCAGCGTGTCGAGGCGGGTGTTGATCAGCCGCGTCCGAAAACGCTGTTTGAAGCAGGTGAGATGGTTCGTGTTGTTGATGGGCCGTTTGCTGACTTTAGTGGTGTGGTCGAAGAGGTTAACTACGAGAAGAGCCGTGTGCGCGTGGCTGTGTTGATCTTCGGTCGTTCGACGCCGGTTGAGCTTGAGTTCGGTCAGGTCGAAAAAGACTAAAAAATTAATGTTAAGCGTTAAGCAGTGAGGGGTGAGAGCCGCTCGCTGCTTTGTCGTAGTTAGTAGGTTGTTAGTTGGTTTGATTGTCGCGCCTAGTGCGGCGGTTGTTAATCGGGGAGCCGAAAGGCGTTATACCCAAACGAGGAAGTCTCATGGCTAAGAAAGTAGAAGCTTATATCAAGCTGCAGGTTGCGGCTGGTAAAGCAAATCCAAGTCCTCCAGTTGGTCCTGCTCTGGGTCAGCACGGTGTTAACATCATGGAGTTCTGTAAGGCGTTTAACGCTCAGACTCAAAGTATGGAAGCCGGTCTGCCGATTCCTGTTGTGATCACTGTATATGCTGATCGCAGCTTTACCTTTATTACTAAGACTCCTCCAGCGGCGGTATTGCTGCTTAAGGCTGCTGGTCTTAAGAGTGGTTCGGCTCGTCCGAATACCGAGAAAGTTGGTACCGTTCAGCGTGCACAACTAGAAGAGATCGCTACCACTAAGATGGCTGATCTGACTGCTTCTGATATGGATGCTGCTGTTCGCACCATCGCAGGAACTGCTCGTAGTATGGGTCTGAACGTGGAGGGTGTTGAGTAATGGCTAAGTTGACTAAGCGCGCCAAGGCGATCGCCGAGAAAGTAGAAGCTGGCAAGCAGTACGCTATCGAAGATGCGGTTTCACTGCTGACCGAGCTGTCTGCTGTTAAGTTTAAAGAGTCTGTTGAGGTTGCTGTCAACCTGGGTGTTGATCCGCGTAAATCTGATCAGGTTGTTCGTGGTGCTTCTGTTCTGCCTAACGGTACGGGTAACGAAGTTCGTGTGGCTGTGTTTGCTCAAGGCGAAAACGCCGAAAAAGCAACCGCTGCTGGCGCTGATGTTGTAGGTTTTGATGACCTGGCAGCGTCTATCAAGGGTGGTGATCTGAACTTTGACGTTGTTATTGCAACTCCGGATGCGATGCGTGTTGTGGGTCAGTTGGGTACTATTCTTGGGCCTCGTGGTCTGATGCCTAACCCTAAGGTGGGTACTGTAACGCCAGACGTTGTGACTGCTGTTAAGAATGCTAAGGCTGGTCAGGTTCGTTTCCGTACCGACAAGAACGGCATTATCCACGGTGCTGTAGGTAAGGTTGGTTTTGAGCCGGCTGCTATCAAAGAGAATATCGAAGCGTTGATTGCTGAGTTGAAAAAGCTCAAGCCATCTTCTGCTAAAGGCGTTTACTTCAAGAAGGTTAGCGTCTCTACCACCATGGGTCCTGGTCTGACTGTAGATCTGAGTAGCCTGGTGATGTGATTTTGCGCTGCCGTTCAGGCAGTGCGGCATCAGCATGTTTTGTTGTGTTGATGCAAACGAACTTTGGGGTCTTTGCTGTTTTTATCGTCAGGTAAAGCGCAGTAAGGGCCGTCAAAGACCGCAGGTGGGGTTCGTTGCTTAATGACCCCCTTAATGGCCTCCGTTGGAGCGCCTGCGCAGATGGTGACCCGATTCAGAATTATGCTGGATCTAACACCGATAGGTTCCCTGCAAGGCTTAGGTTTGTGGGGTGAAGGTAACAATGTCTGGTTGTCTGTTATTGATTAACAGTTTGGCCAGGCTTGAATCCAGGAGTACCACTAGTGGCACTAGGACTCGAAGACAAAAAAGCGATCGTCGCTGAAGTCCAGGAAGCTGCTCAAAGCGCTCTGTCTGCTGTTGTTGCTGACTCTCGCGGCGTTACTGTTGCGAGCATGACAGAACTGCGCAAGCAGGCACGTGAGAACGGAGTTTGGTTACGCGTTGTACGTAACACTCTGGCTCGCCGCGCGCTTGAGGGCACCGCCTACGAGTGTCTCAATGAGACATTTATCGGCCCAAGCATTATTGCATTCTCTAACGAGCATCCAGGAGCCGGCGCACGGATCCTGAAAGAGTTCGCTAAGAGCAATGACAAGCTTGAGCTGAAGGCTGCGGCTTTCGAAGGTGATCAGGTTTCTATCGACGTATTGGCAAGCTTGCCAACTTACGACGAAGCGATCGCCAAGCTGATGAGCGTTATGAAAGAAGCTTCTGCTGGCAAGCTGGTCCGCACTTTGGCGGCCGTTCGCGATCAGAAAGAATCAGAAGCCGCTTAAACACAGACTTTAACAAGCTGTTGTTTAGATCGGTTACCCAAGTTTTAACGAGCATTTGCTCACGTAATATCAGGATTGAACCATGTCTCTGACTAAAGAAGATATCATCAACGCAATCGCCGACATGTCTGTAATGGACGTTGCTGAGCTAGTTTCCGCTATGGAAGAGAAGTTCGGTGTTTCTGCCGCTGCAGCTGTTGCTGTTGCTGGTGGTGCTGATGCTGGCGCTGCTGCTGAAGAGCAGACTGAATTCGACGTTATTCTTGCCGCTGTTGGCGATAAGAAAGTTAACGTTATCAAGGCTGTTCGCGCAGCAACTGGTCTTGGTCTGAAAGAAGCTAAGGGCGTTGTTGACGGCGCTCCTGCACCTGTTAAAGAAGGTGTTTCTAAGGACGAAGCTGAAGAGCTTAAGAAGGCTTTGGAAGAAGCTGGCGCCACTGTTGAAGTTAAGTAATAACTTCACGCCTATGGCGTTTGCTGCGTAGTGTAAATTACGCAATCGGCCGGTGACTCGAGTCACCGGCCTTTTTGCCGTTATGAACCGACAGGTTTATGTCGGTAACGGTGTCTGGCAGTAGGAGTTCTCGTTTCTACTGTCGTTTGTTTGTTTCGGTGCACAAGCTGGGGAATGCTGATGGCTTACACGTTCACAGAGAAAAAACGTATCCGAAAGGATTTCGGACAATTGCCTCATGTCATGGATGTGCCTTACCTGCTGGCCATTCAGATCGATTCGTACCGCAAGTTTCTACAAACTGGTGCGGCATCAGCAGATGATAATAAAGAAGTCGGACTGCATGCGGCGTTTAACTCCGTATTCCCGATTACCTCTTATTCAGGCAACGCAGCGTTGGAGTATGTTAGCTACCGTCTAGGTGAGCCGGCGTTCGACGTTAAAGAATGTCAACTGCGCGGAGTAACCTACTCGGCGCCGCTGCGTGTCAAAGTTCGCTTGGTGATCTACGATCGCGAATCGTCAAATAAGGCGATCAAAGATATCAAGGAACAGGAAGTCTACATGGGCGAGATGCCCCTGATGACAGATAATGGTACCTTCGTCATTAACGGTACCGAGCGTGTAATTGTTTCCCAGTTGCATCGTTCACCTGGTGTTTTCTTCGACCATGACAAGGGTAAGACGCACTCGTCCGGTAAGTTGCTGTATTCAGCCCGGATTATTCCTTACCGTGGTTCATGGCTCGACTTCGAGTTCGATCCTAAGGATAACGTATTTGTCCGTATCGACCGTCGTCGTAAGCTGCCGGCATCGATTCTGATGCGCGCGCTGGGTATGACGACCCAGGAGATTCTCGATACCTTCTTTGATACCGATAGCTTCGCCCTGAAAGAGGGTGCTGCATCGTTGGCATTGGTTGCTTCACGCCTGCGCGGTGAGACAGCTACGTTCGATCTGAAAGACGCCAAGGGTAAGTTGCTGGTTGAGTCTGGTCGCCGTATTACTGCACGCCATATTCGTGACCTGGAAAAAGCCAAGATCACTGAGTTGGAAGTTCCCAATGACTATCTGCTTGGCAAGGCGGTCGGTGAAGATGTGGTTCATCCGTCTACCGGCGAGATCGTTGCTGAAGCCAATGCCGAGATCACCGAAGAGTTGCTGGATGCTATCCACGCTGCCGGTATCAAGTCATTGAAGACGTTGTACGTCAACGAGCTGGATTGTGGTGCCTTTATCTCTTCCACGTTGCGGATCGATCCGACCCGTAGTCAGCTAGAAGCGCTGGTTGAGATCTACCGGATGATGCGTCCGGGTGAGCCGCCAACTAAAGAGTCTGCAGAAGGTTTGTTCCAGAACTTGTTCTTCAGCGCTGACCGTTATGACCTGTCCAAGGTCGGTCGGATGAAGTTCAACCGTCGTGTTGATCGTGACGAGATTACTGGTCCAGGTACCCTTGATAAAGAGGATATCCTGGCGGTTATGCAGATCCTGATCGGGATTCGTAACGGTAAGGGTATCGTCGATGATATCGACAACCTCGGTAACCGTCGTGTTCGTTCAGTCGGTGAAATGGCTGAGAACCAGTTCCGTGTTGGTCTGGTTCGGGTTGAGCGCGCCGTTCGTGAGCGTCTGTCGATGGCCGAGTCTGATGGCTTGATGCCACAAGACTTGATCAACGCCAAGCCTGTTGCTGCTGCAGTTAAAGAGTTCTTCGGTTCTTCTCAGCTGTCTCAGTTTATGGATCAGAACAACCCGCTGTCCGAGGTGACTCACAAGCGTCGTGTTTCTGCTTTGGGGCCAGGTGGTCTGACCCGTGAGCGTGCTGGCTTTGAAGTCCGTGACGTTCATCCGACCCACTACGGTCGTGTCTGCCCGATCGAGACCCCTGAAGGCCCGAACATCGGTCTGATCAACTCGCTGGCAACTTACGCCCGCACCAACCACTACGGCTTCCTTGAAAGTCCCTATCGTAAGGTTGTTGACGGTTTAGTGACCGACGAAATTGAATTCCTATCTGCGATCGATGAGTCCAAACACGTGGTGGCACAGGCCAGCGCTAAAATGGATGCTAAAAATCGTCTGGTAGACGACTTGGTTGCGGTTCGTCACCTAAATGAATTTACTGTAATGCCTCCTGAGAAGGTGACATTCATGGACGTGTCGCCACGTCAGGTAGTTTCGGTAGCGGCCTCGTTGATCCCATTCCTTGAGCACGATGATGCTAACCGAGCCCTGATGGGATCGAACATGCAGCGTCAAGCGGTCCCGACTTTGAAGGCTCAGAAGCCTCTGGTTGGTACTGGGATGGAGCGAAACGTCGCGCGTGACTCCGGTGTCTGTGTAGTTGCAGACCGCGGTGGTGAGATCGAGTCTGTTGATGCCGGTCGTATCGTAGTTCGCGTTAGCGATGCAGAGGTTATCGCGGGTGAGGCCGGTGTTGATATCTACAACCTGACAAAGTATGTCCGCTCTAACCAAAACACCTGCATCAATCAGCGTCCGCTGGTTAAAGTCGGTGACAAGGTTGCGCGTGGCGACATCATGGCTGACGGCCCATCCGTTGATATGGGTGAGCTGGCGCTGGGTCAGAACATGCGG
>JBFFKD010000168.1:0-5989 GCA_041555595.1 Motiliproteus sp. | reverse complement strand
GCCGATTTTGAGAGGCGGTGGTACACTTAATCTCGGCCGATACAGGAGGTGGCGATGAAGAACGGTATGCTAACGCTGATCATGATGGTGCTGGTAGCAGTGCTTGGCGGTTGTGATTCGGTACCGCGGCAGGAGCATCGATTTGCCCAACAGGCGCTGCATTCAGAGGCGCAATATGCCGAGCTCAAGCAGCAGGCGATTGAGCGGGCGGTGGCCGTAGATCCGATCACCGGCGAGCCGACATTTATTGGAGCTACCGAATATGTGATTCTGACCAACTTTGAGTTTTCGCCGGATCAGATTAGGTTGAAGTCCGGCAGCATTACTCGGATTCGGCTCAGCAATAGCGCTTGGGTCACCCACTATTTTGGTGGTCACAAATTCTTTGGGCTGGGTGCCGAGGTTGTCAATCTGCTGGAGAGTGATATTCCCGAGCAGCAACAGCATATACCGGTGTCGCCGTTTACCGAGCGCGATATCTATCTGTTCGTCAAAGACCCGGGTCAATACCCGCTTAACTGTTTTGTGCCTAACCACCGTAAGGCGGGCATGGAAGGGGTGTTGATCGTTGAAGCTGGCGGCACTCAAGTCCCGGCCTCCGAATAAAAAAATCCCCCGCCGAGGCGAGGGATCTGGATTAAACTCCGGACTAAATTGCCGCCGGCTACCCTCAGTCGTCGTCTTGGTTAGCGACCTTTTGCCCTTCGGCGATGCTATCAATAATGCTACGCATGCTGTTGAGGTGCTGTTCGAACAGTGATTGCTGTTCGTCGTCAGCTTGTTTAAAGCGCTGGTCCTGCGAGATCAGTCCCGACATCAGCTCCTTACCGAAATCGAACGGAGACTCGATAAAGCCCAGTGCCGGAGCGGCAACCTTGTCAGTCAGACCGTTGAGCATATGGCCCAGCTTGAGGCCGCCGCCGTGATTGCCGTTATCCT
This sequence comes from Motiliproteus sp., assembly GCA_041555595.1. Classification (GTDB taxonomy): domain Bacteria; phylum Pseudomonadota; class Gammaproteobacteria; order Pseudomonadales; family Balneatricaceae; genus Motiliproteus. The sequence continues at coordinate 5,050 of JBFFKD010000168.1, read as the reverse complement.
GGTTTTGTACTTGCTGGTAGGCTGATACCGCGCTGTAGCTCTCAGAGCGAGTCAAACGCAGATTCATCGATGCCAGCTCGGTCTTGTCCATCTTGAATTCGGAGGCTTGAGCAAATGCGGCCTGGACATCGCCGTCGAAAAAGTCACCGGCGATTTCGTTAACATCTTTGATCAGGCTCTGGATCGCATCGATCTCATCCGCGTCGAGATCACCTTCGACGGAGAACCGGTAGTCGCTGCTTTCACTGCGATCGACGCTGAATGACAGGGCTGAGCCGCTGCTATCGCTGTAGCCGCCAAAGCTCGATTCGTAATGACTCTCTTTATTGAAGCGAATGGTGACCTCGTCGCCGTCCTGAGTTTTGACCTTCAGTGACAGGCTCTCGGCCGATTGGTAGCGCTCGGCGGCCAGCATGCTGGTGCTGTTACCGCTGACAGGCTGGGGTGCTGCACCGGGGATCAACCCTTCCAGCCCCTTCATTGTCAGCTTCAGCGTATCGTCGATCGTTGCGGCGACCTCATCGGTCAGCAGGTTCATGTTGTCGAGGATGGTGCGCGCTTCGCCGATCCCTTTCTGGATGCCAGAGACGGCGGCCAGACGCATTTTTTCGATATCCTGTTCGGACTTGCCGTCGCGGCGTGCTTGCTCCAGACCCATCGCGACAAAATCGGTGACGCGATCGGCAACTTTCTGCGGCGTGAAATCTTTGGCATCGAGCTTGTTGAAGGCGTCAGCGCCGTTCATGCCCGGAATATGCTGTGCCAGCTTCTCCAGTACCTTATCGGTGGCAGACGCTTTGGGGTCGTTGCTCTGTTGGGCGCCGTTACTTGGCGATGACAGCTTCGAGTGGGCATCGTGCCGGTTGATTAGGTCATGAGAGTGGCTGGTAATGTGCACGATGAATACCTCAACTTAAATGGTTTAGCGAACCGACGAGCTAGAGCTGAAACAACAACCGCACTAACTAAGAGTTCGAAGGTTGTTAAGTTATCGGCCGAAGCGGAGCGGATTTTAACCGGTCTGAGTGAAATAAATTCGAGTTAATTGGGTAGTTTTGAATTTTTTTGCATCCGGAGAGGTAAAAGTGGCTACCGTGATACAGGCCCCTAGCTGAATCTGTGCCGGGATCGGGTGGCCCGATTTGTTTTATGCCATCAGCTGTTGCTTGAAAAAGTCGATGGTTCTATTCCATGCCAGCTCCGCGGCCTCTGGATTGTAACGGCCGGTCGAGTCGTTGTGAAAACCATGATTAACCTTCGGATAGATGTGCACCTGGTACTGCTTGTGGTGGGTTTTTAGGTCCTGCTCATACTCGGTCCAGGTTGCGTTGACGCGCTTGTCCAGTTCGGCCAAGTGGATCAGCAGCGGGGCTTGAATGTTTTTACGTATCTCTTGGACCGGGGGAGTGCCGTAGAAGGGAGCAGCAGCATTGACCAGCTCCGGGACTGTTGCGGCCAGCATGTTGGTGACGTAGCCGCCAAAACAAAAGCCCACCACACCGAGCTTGCCATTAGCCATAGCGTGCTGTTTTAAAAACTGGGCCGCGGCAATAAAGTCGTGCTCGATCTTGGCTTTATCCAGCGATCGTTGTTGGCTGCGGCCTTGGTCGTCGTTGCCCGGATATCCCCCTAGCGAGTGCAGTGCGTCAGGTGCAAACGCGATAAATCCCGCCTTGGCGACGCGGCGCGCAACGTCCTTAATGTAGGGGTTCAGTCCACGATTCTCGTGTACCACTAATACCACCCCGGTGGAGCCGGTGAGCGACTTTGGGGTGACCAGATAGCCACGGCCTTCTCCGTGCCCCTTGGGTGACGGGAAGGAGGCATATTCGGCCTGGATCTCAGGATCATTAAAAGAGACCTGCTCAGCCTGGGCGTAATTAGGCAACAAGGCGGCCGAAAGCACGCTGATACTCAGGCCTGCGATGGCGAGGCTAGACAACCGCGATAAGAATACCCTGCGGCTGATCAGCCCGTGAGCATACTCGTCATACCAGTCGAACGCCTCTTGGGGGATGGTTAGATTATCACTGTGTTGCTGCGGTATCGGGCCCATAATCACCTCGCATTTGTCGGACAGAAGATTCTCCATTGAGGGTAGTAGAGACTGATATAAATGCTCGGGAATATGTTGCCTTTTGTGCTGAGTGAATGGCGGCCGGCCAGGGGTATCTCGATTCGAGTTTTACTTTATTGCTCCATCCATTCGGATAGGCTTCGACATCTCGGGCGCTTAACGTTACCTAGGAGCCTGCCCGCAGGCGAGAATTTAGCCGTTGCTGAGATCGCAGGCAGCCCAGCTCCTGCTCAGGCCCTGCCTGACCTGCGTTCGATCACCATGCCTAGGCAGAGCAGTACGGTCTTCTGGGCGATTCAAGCTAGCGATCGACAGACAGAGACGCCCGTTAAATAGGACATAGACGATTAAATACCAAGGGCTTAGGTTGTCAGGTTGTCACGCCATGACAAACCTCCACGCAGCTAGAGTTGCATACCCATGTTACGCAAGCGATTAAAATCGGCGATAGCCAGCAAACCCATACTAGGAATTTTTCCTATATTTTCAAAGGGTTTGTTTCCTTGATGTAGATCAATTGACCAAATATCAATATTTGCTAATGATGCAGCTGCTGATGGTTGGTACCTAAGCCGGCCTTTGATTTTTTGCACTGATGCCCTTATGGCGAGGAAGTAACAGGATGTTGCAGAACATGAAGTTAAAAGCTCTTTTGAGTTTGGGATTTGGCGTCGTTATTTTGATGCTGCTGGTTGTCACCGGGACCTCTTATCAAGGCTTGAATACCGCCAGTGATGGCTTTACCGATTATCGAGGACTGGCCAGAGACACCAACTTAGCCGGCCGTTTACAGGCCAATATGCTGATGGTGCGGATGAATGTTAAGGACTATCTGATCACCAAAAGCGATAAGGATATCCAGCAATACAACGAATATCTCGATCGGACTTTAGGCTTCATGAAGGAAGCGAAAGCCGAAATTAAAAGCCCTGAGCGTGCTCAACTGGTCGCAGAAGCCGATTCGCTGCTCAATCAGTACGAAGCTGCATTCCCTCAGGTTATCGATCTTGTTAACCAACGCAATGAGCAGGTTGATAACATTCTGAACGTTAAAGGCGTTGAAGCGCGCAAGGCGTTAAGCGCCATTATCGATTCCGCCTATGAAGCCAAAGATGCCGATGCGGTTTATTACGCGGGCAAGGCGCAACAGCAGCTACTGTTAGGGCGTCTCTATGTGGTGAAATACCTGCAAAGCAATGTTCCTGCTGACTATGAGCGTGCATTGGTGGAACTAGAGTCCAATTTACAGAAGGATATTGATGCCCTTGATGAGAACCTGCAGAACCCGCAGCGCCGTCAGTGGCTCGCGGAGCTGAAGCAAGAGCGTGAACAGTATATCGGTGCGTTCAAGAAGGTGTTCAGCCTGATCACCGAGCGTAACAAAGTGATTCATGACGTTTTGGATACTAACGGCCCTAAGATCGCCAAGGCGCTTGAAGATGTGAAGCTTTCTGTCAAAACCGATCAGGACATCCTGGGCCCACAGGTACAGCAGAGCAATGACTCGACGGTTTCCATGGTCCTGTGGGTCTCTCTTGCAGCGGTCATCGCTGCTATCGTCATTGTCATCTTCGCTGTCAAAGATGTGTTGCGTAAGGTAGGCGGCGAGCCAGTTGATATCGAAGCGATCGCCAAGTCAGTGGCTTCCGGCAACTTGAATATCAACATTGAGCAGGGCAAGCACACAGGTATCCTGGCCGCGTTGATTGTGATGGTCGATCAACTGAAAACCATCGTCAATGAGGTTCGCACCGGTGCTGATGCACTGGCCAGCGCCAGTGAAGAGGTGAGTGCGACCGCACAAAGTCTGAGTCAATCTGCTAGTGAACAAGCCGCCAGTGTCGAAGAGACCAGCGCCTCTGTCGAGCAGATCTCTAGCTCGATCAATCAAAACGCCGAAAACGCCAAAGTGACCGATGGCATCGCTGTTAAGTCCTCATCTCAGGGTAAGGATGGCGGTAAAGCGGTGACAGAAACGGTTCAAGCGATGCGAAACATCGCCAGTAAAATTAGCATCATTGAAGATATCGCCTACCAAACCAACCTGCTTGCCCTGAATGCGGCTATCGAAGCGGCACGAGCGGGTGAGCATGGTAAAGGTTTTGCGGTTGTTGCTGCGGAAGTACGAAAGCTGGCAGAGCGTTCTCAGAAGTCGTCACAAGAGATTAGCGAACTGGCCAGCAGCAGTGTCGAGGTTGCAGAACAGGCCGGTAGATTACTGGATGAGATCGTCCCCGGCATTGAAAGAACCGCTGATTTGGTTCAAGAGATCGCTGCAGCGTCCAATGAGCAAGCCGGCGGCGCAGGGCAGATCAATAGTGCCATGAGTCAAATGGATCAAATTACGCAAACAACGGCTTCCTCTTCGGAAGAGTTAGCGGCGACCTCTGAAGAGATGAGTGGACAAGCACAGCAGCTTCAACAGTTGATGGAGTTCTTTTCTACTGACGAGGGCTCTTCTAAACCGTTCCAGCCCAAGCATGCCAAGACAAAGGTGTCCCCGTCGACTCAATCTGCTAGCGATCAATATCAAGCTGCCAGCGGCGATTTTGAAAAATTCTAAGCAGGGTGAGTGGTATGAATGCTTTAGCGACAGCAGAAATAAATAATGAGTTGATGGCTGAATCTAGTGATATGTCTCAGTATCTCACCTTCTATCTACAGGATGAGATGTTCGGACTCAATATCAGGCCCATCAAGGAGATCTCTGAGTATGGCAAAGTCACGCCTGTTCCGATGATGCCGGACTATGTCCGGGGCGTGGTCAATCTGAGAGGGAATGTGGTTCCCGTGCTTGATCTGCCGGTTCGGTTTGGCTGGCAGCCATCACCGCTGAATAAGCGCAGTTGTATCGTGATTGTGGAGTTGGTGAGTGACGACGGTACCGCCCTTGAAATGGGGATCGTGATCGACAGCGTCAGTGAGGTGCTGGACATTCCCAACTCAAATATTGGAGCGGCCCCCTCATTTGGG
>JBFFKD010000167.1:0-6007 GCA_041555595.1 Motiliproteus sp. | reverse complement strand
CTGCTTGGTCCTGCCAGTACCGTATACGGCTTTCCACCGCTGATTGCGGTGTTGGGGCCGATTGTGATCTGTGTGCTGGCTGGTGGCTGGATGTTACGTCGGGGTGGCTAGTCGTTAGCGTAGTTCATATGGGATGAGGTTGTAGCTGTTAAGCCTTTCCTGATGCGCTGCCCAATTAAGGTCATTTTATTTACACCCTTCGCCTCGGGGTGGAAGGTCGGCTGTTTTTCTAACCTGATTTAGCTGCTCAAACGCGATGCGCCGCTTGAAAGTAGTCTTGGCGGCTCTGTTTCGATGGGTCGGGTTGTCTCTAATATGTCTGCTTTAAAAAGTGCTCGGCCTGGCGGTCAATTAGGGTCTGGTAGTCGTTGTTGAGTGCCGAAATCAGGTAGGTGTCATCGTCGTGCTTACGGTACTTGGCGCTACCGAGCAAGCGCTCCTGTAGCGATTGAACCTGGTACAGCGCATGGTGGGTAATCAAATCGTTATCTTGGATTTTATCGCTCAGCAGTAAAGCATCCTCAGCCAGTGCGTCGAAGTTGTCGAGTGGACCGCACAGTAGAACAAGTTTGATATTCAGCGCCGGCGAGAAACTGCGAATAGCCTGGGTGTTGATGCCGCGGTAGAGGGCGTTGAACAGTTGGGCTGCGCACAGTGCGTTGATGCCGTGGCTGTGATCGTTTGATAGCGGTGAGAAGCGCACGCACCAGTTTCCCAAAGCATCTTCACTGAGTTCCCCTTTGTAAAGCCGGGCTACCTGTTCCAGTGATTTTCGATAGCGAACCAGCAGTTGTTGGCGCTCGCTGCTAGTTAGGGTGTCGCTACCGCCAACATGATGGTTGGCGTAAAGCAGGTAGCCCTGATGGTTGGGGAGAAGGCTCTGCGGATTGGAAGCAAGTAGGGAGGTCGGTTGCTCGATCTGATCGTAAGTAGGATCGATATCATGCTCGAATCTATCTACGGTTTGGGGTAGTGGCTCGCTTGGGTTGTATGGGGCTGGTTGCGGCGCTGTTGCGATCTCTGGTTGATAGTCGTCGATACGGGCTTCGCTCGCCTGGGTTGGGCCTGGGCTGTTGAAGAGATCGCTATTGATGTTGGTTGGCACGTGTGTGTCGCTGACGGTGCGGTCGGTATCAACGGTGTCTATGTTGGCTTGTTTAGTGGGCTTGGAGGTCAGGGTATCTTGCTGTTCGCTTGCTCTCTCTATCGGTAATGTTGTTGTCGGGTGAGCTGGTTCGGCGAAGTGTTGCTGCAGCAGTGCGGTGAGCTGGCCTAGTTCGTCGCGCTGTAGGTCTGACTGCGGCGAGGTTGCTCTGAGTGTTGATGTGTCCAGATCGAGTGATGATCGGCAGGGCCGAGTGGCGAGGCCGAGTAGTGTGGTCAGAGTCTGGCTCAAGCGACGATTGAACAGCCAAACAGCTGTGATCAGGATTAATAATCCTAGTAGCGTAAATGTTAGGGTCAGTGACAGCGATTGCGCTAGCTGGTAATCGTCGCTTAGTGGGTTAAGGTGGATTCGCAGGGTTCCGAGTGTAGTCGCTTCGGCGGTGATTGGTTGTTCCAGTGTGAGTTCGCTGGGGTGTCCGACCTGTGCCAGGGTGTGGCCGTTCGGAGTGATAATTTCGGCGCCGTCGATCTGGGATAGATCGACCAGTTGCTGCAGGTTGATGGTCAGGCTGAGTCGGTCGTCAGCCAGTAGTAGTGATGCCGAGCTGGCTGCTGTTTGCTGGCTGATAATGCGACCGATGGTATTAAGTTGCTCGGCAGTGAATGCCCTCTGATCGGCATTGAAGGCGGTGATGATCAATGCCACTCCTGTTAATACCGCCAGACAGAGTGTCAGCCATAGTTTAGTAGCAACACTCGTGCCTTTGAGCAGGTCATGAATGGCGGGTGAGGAGCGAAATATCATGCCGGTAACGAAGATCCTTGGCGATTAGAACGGGCATCATACCAATTAGCTGCGAAGCGGTGTAGCGGCATCGCCGTCGTTGCAGCCAGGTTTGTCTCCAAAAACTGTTGAGTGAGCTGTTGCTGGCAGAAATTGCCATGCATGGGCTTCGTTAGTCGGGTTATAATGATCGATTTCGCTATCATTTAGCCTGCTTGAGGTGTCATCAGGGTTGTGGAGGTCAGGGCGTTTGTGGCTCGCCTTTGGATGGTGGTTAGGCTTTAAGTAGTTAACAAATTTGGTAAAAGAGAGTTGTGATGGACGTCAAACACTACATGGCCCAACTGGGTGCTCAGGCGCGCGAAGCGTCGGCACAGTTGGCGCGCGCCAATACCGGCGTTAAGAACGCGGCATTGCAGGCGATGGCACGGGCGATCGATAGCTCCCGCGATGCGTTGCTGGCGGCCAATCAGCAGGATTTGGATAATGGCCGTAACAAGGGGCTCGATGCAGCGATGCTGGATCGACTGGAGCTGACTCCTGAGCGGATCGACGGCATGATCGAAGGGCTGCGTCAGGTTGCGGCGCTGCCCGATCCTACCGGTGGTATCACCGATATGAATTACATGCCGTCGGGTATTCAGGTTGGTAAAATGCGGGTGCCGCTGGGCGTCATCGGAATTATCTACGAATCACGTCCGAATGTGACTGCTGAAGCAGCCAGTTTGTGTTTGAAGTCAGGCAACGCCACGATTTTACGGGGTGGCTCCGAGGCGATTCATTCCAATCAGGCGGTTGCGACCTGCATCCGTGCGGGATTGGTCGAAGCGGGCTTGCCCGAGACTGCAGTGCAAGTCGTTGAAACGACCGATCGTGCTGCGGTTGGTGAACTGATTACCATGCCTGAGTATGTCGATGTGATCGTACCGCGCGGCGGTAAAGGGTTGATCGAGCGGATTAGCCGCGACGCCAAGGTGACCGTGATTAAACACCTTGATGGTATCTGTCACGTGTATATCGACGCCGAAGCCGACCCGAAGAAAGCCTTGGATATCGCCATCAATGCCAAGACCCACCGCTACGGTACCTGCAACACGATGGAAACGTTGCTGGTAAACGAACTGATCGCCGATATTATGCTTCCGCAGCTGGCGGCGGCGTTCGTTGAAAAAGGTGTTGAGCTACGCGGTTGTGAAAAGAGCTGTGCCATTTTGGATGGTATCAGCGCAGCCACCGAACAGGATTGGAGTACCGAATACCTGGCGCCGGTACTCGCGGTCAAGGTGGTCGGCTCGATGGATGAGGCGATCGATCATATCAACCGTTATGGCTCGCACCATACCGATTCGATTGTGACCGAAAATTATAGCCTTGGCCGTCAGTTTTTGACTGCGGTCGATTCCAGTTCGGTGATGATCAACGCTTCAACCCGGTTTGCTGACGGTTTTGAATATGGGCTTGGTGCCGAGATCGGTATTTCGACTGATAAGATTCATGCGCGTGGCCCGGTAGGTTTGGAAGGGTTGACCTCGCAGAAGTATGTGGTGTTCGGTGACGGTCATATCCGACAGTAGCGTTGTGATGGATGCTTCCAGCCTGCGGGCAGAGCCTAGCATGCGGCCTCGTGCAGTGGCGCTGTTGGGGGGGACCTTCGATCCTATTCATCATGGTCATCTGCGGCTGGCGCTGGAGTTGCGTGACCGGCTGGGGTTTGACCAGGTCCGGCTGACGCCCTGTGCTCTGCCGGTGCACCGAGAATCCCCTGGCTGTAGTGCCCATCAACGTATGGAGATGGTGCAGCTGGCTGTGGGGCATGAGCCTGGCTTGATTATCGATGATCGCGAAGTTAGCGCCGATCGTCCCTCGTACAGTTTTGATACCCTGCAGTCGCTGCGATCCGAACTCGGTCCGCAGACCCCTCTGGCGATGGTGATGGGGACCGATGCATTTTTGCAGCTTGATAGCTGGTATCGCTGGCAGGAGTTACTCGAACTGTGCCATATCCTGGTGGTTATTCGCCCCGGCTGGCATCTTGATCCGGCTCATCCGATGTATAGCTGGTATCGGCAGCATCGGGTTGATAACGTCAATACGTTGCAGCAGAGCCCGGCAGGTTCGGTCTTGCTGCAACAGTTGGCCGCGCTAGAGATCTCGGCCACCGCCATCCGGCAGCAGATTGTTAGCGGTCAATCGCCCAGATTCTTGATGCCGGATTCGGTCTGGAACCATATCCGGCAACAACAGCTGTACCGAATAAAAAACGGTGCGCAATAGATTGCTCTATCCCATTAAACAATTTAACTCTCATTAACTTTGAATAGACCCTATTTTATGCAAACAGAACAACTGATCGAACTGGTAGAAACCACGCTGGAAGATATCAAGGCTCGTGACCTGGTTCAGCTCGATGTCCGCGATAAGAGCAGTGTTACCGATTACATGATCATCGCAAGCGGTTCCTCCAATCGCCATGTCAAATCGGCAGCGGATAGCGTTGCCCGGGCAGCCAAAGAGGCCGGTGCCGTAGTGCTGGGCAGCGAGGGGCTGGAAACCGGGGAGTGGGCGCTGGTTGATCTCGGTGATGTGGTCGTACATGTCATGCAGACCCAGGTACGTGATCTGTATGATCTTGAAGGTCTGTGGGGACCCGATGCGGTTGCCGATGATGCCGCAGTGGCCAAGCCGGGCGAGCCCAAGCGCGGTTGAGTCGGTTGAAACCGCTGCTGTAAGGGGAGAGTCATGCGTATCAGACTGCTATGTGTCGGTACCAAGATGCCGGCCTGGGTCGAAACCGGCTTTAACGAATATGCTAAACGGTTGCCGGCCGATATGGCGCTGGAGCTGCGCGAACTGCCGTTGGGGCACCGTGGCAAAGGTGCCGATATCCGCCGGGCGATGACCAGTGAAGGCGACGCCATGCTGGCCGCGATCCCTAAAGGCGATACAGTGATCGCCTTGGATGTCTTGGGCAAAGCGCTCAGTACCGAACAGATGGCGCAGCAGTTGTCCGATCAGCGGATGCAAGGTGGCAACTTATCGTTACTGATCGGAGGTCCCGACGGCCTCGATCCCCGGTGTCTGGCGTTGGCCGATCGAAAATGGTCGTTGTCTAAGCTGACGTTGCCGCACCCCTTGGTGCGGGTGTTGTTGGCTGAGCAGTTGTACCGCAGTTGGTCGATCCTGCAGGGGCATCCTTACCATAAGTAGTGCAGTATCTCCCTGTCGCCATAATTTTAATGGCTGTAACCCTGTTTCTGAAACCCACTGACTAAACCTTTAGTAGTCTGACTCGGTAAAGCCTGATTAATGAACCGATCTATTGCCCTTAAAGACCACTCCCGCGAACGTCGTATCTTCCAAAGTCGGGCGGTGCTGGCTTTTGTCTTGGTGGTGGTCATGATGGGGGCGCTGATTAGCCGGCTGGCTTATTTGCAGGTGGTTGACCACGAGCGCTATAGCCTGTTGTCTGACCGCAACCGAATACAGTTGCAGCCGGTGCCCCCCAACCGAGGCCTGATTTACGACACTCAAGGAGTGTTGCTGTCTGATAACCGTCCGATTCATAACCTGAGTCTGGTCAAGGAGCGGGTCGGAGATCTCGATCTAACCATTGCCGAACTGGCGACGCTGGTATCGATCAACGAGCGTGATATTGAGGGGTTTGAACGCCGTCTTAAGCAGCGTCGGCGTCCCTTTGAGGCGGTGCCGTTAAAATTCCGGCTGACCGAACAAGAGATCGCCAAGGTAGCGGTTAATTTTCACCGCCTGCCGGGGGTTCAGGTCGATGCCGAGCTGGTGCGTCATTATCCGGTCGGTAGCTCGTTGGTGCATGCGCTGGGTTATGTGGGTCGGATCAACGAGAAAGAGTTGGCGAAGGTAGATGAACAGGATTACAGCGGTACCAACCATATCGGCAAGCTTGGGGTAGAAAAGTTTTACGAAGATCAGTTGCACGGCAGCGTTGGGGTGCAGCAAGTTGAGACCAACGCTCGGGGCCAAGTGTTGCAGGTGTTATCACGGCAGGATCCGATCCCTGGGCGTGACCTGACCCTACATCTGGATCTGCAGTTGCAGCTGGCGGCCGAGCAGGCGCTGGGAGAGCGTCGTGGCGCGGTG
>JBFFKD010000166.1:0-6012 GCA_041555595.1 Motiliproteus sp. | reverse complement strand
GCCAAGATCCTCAATCCGGAAAAGCGGGTTTTAATGCCGACGCTGGAGGCGACCTGTTCGCTCGATATCGGTTGCCCTATCGATGAGTTTTCCGCCTTCTGTGATGCCCATCCTGATCATACCGTAGTGGTTTACGCCAATACCTCGACTGCCGTTAAAGCTCGTGCTGACTGGGTGGTGACGTCAAGCTGCGCGCTTGAGATCGTTGAGCATCTGGTCGATCAGGGTAACAAAATCATCTGGGCACCTGATAAGCATCTGGGTAGCTATATCCAGAATCAAACCGGTGCCGAGATGTTGATGTGGGACGGCTCGTGCATCGTCCACGAAGAGTTCAAGGCTAAGGGCTTAGCTGATCTCAAACAGGTCTACCCAGAGGCCGCCGTGCTGGTACACCCAGAATCACCGGCCGCGCTGGTTGAGTTGGCCGATGCCGTTGGGTCTACCAGTGCCTTGATCAAAGCGGCACAAGAGCTACCTAACCCCGATTTTATCGTTGCCACCGATCGCGGTATCTTCTATAAGATGCAGCAGGCAGCACCGGGTAAGAACTTTATCGAAGCCCCTACCGGTGGCAGCGGTGCAACCTGTCGGAGTTGTGCTCACTGCCCGTGGATGGCAATGAACGAGTTGGAGAATTTAGCCCATGTGCTGGAGCACGGCGGACAAGAGATCCATGTCGATGCCCAGCTGCGCGATCGAGCGCTAGTCTCGTTGCAGCGGATGTTGGATTTCTCCGCTTAGCCAAACGATCGCTTTCATAATAATAAAAACCGCTGGCGTTACATCACGCCAGCGGTTTTTTAGTGTCTGCTCTAAGCGATGCCGCCAGTTAAACTAGCGACAGCTAAAAATCTAGGCTCTGTTGCAGCTGCTCGGCATCCTTGATTCGCTGTTCGATCAACAGTTTTTCGTGTTCGGTCAGTCCCGGTTGTTTGAGTGCTAGCTGTAAGTGTTCGCGTGCTTTGGGTACCGCTGCGGTCAGTAGGAAATACTCGGCGCGAGCCAGGTGTACCCCTTTGATGTTCTTAGCCAGCCCGTAGGCTTCTGCCAGCTGATACCATAACTGGAGATCGCCAGGGTAGTCACGGCTGTGTGATTGCAGTAAATCGACCACCTGCTGTTGTAACCCTTGCTGGTGCAGTGATTGGGCCAATAGCATGGTGATTGGGTGGCTGTTGGGGTAGAGCGCCAGCAGCGGTTGCAACAAGCCGGTGGCCTGTTCTGGCTGATCCGCGGCGTTCCACAGCTCGGCTTGCAACAACCTAAACGGCAGCAGCTTGGGCTGCTGTTGCAGTAAAATGTCGAGTTGCTGCTGGGCTTGCTGATAATGGCCACTTCGCAGGGCGCTAAATGCCAGGCCATATCGGTTTGCTGGGCTGGCGTCGCTATCTACCGCATCGAGGTACTTGTGGTAGGCGTTACTCGGACTGTTCTGTGCCAGTACCTGAATGCGTGTTCGGATGATTTGATAATCCAGACTATTGACGCGACCACTCTGCGGTAGCTGAGCTGAGCGGTTGAGGGCATCGGCGATTCGCGATTCGGTGACCGGGTGAGTCAGTAGGAATTCGGGGGGCTTATGTCCCAAGTTGGTGGTCGAACGCTGCAGTTGTGAGAACATTGTTGGCATTGCTCGTGGATCAAAGCCGCTATCGACCAGTACCTGCATCCCCACTCGGTCGGCTTCCTGCTCGTTGCTGCGGCTGAAGGCCAGGCTGCGCTGGGCGGCTGCTGCTTGGCCGGCCATGATGGCGGCTGCGCCAGCTTGTGAATCGCTGCTGGCCATCAGCAAAATGCCGGCCAACGTGGTGGCTAGCTGCAGTGGAAGGCTTTTTTGTTCTTCAGCCAACCGCTGGGCGTAGTGACGTTGGCTTAGGTGCGACAGTTCGTGTGCCAATACCGATGCGAATTCGCTCTCGGTGCGTGAATAGAGAAACAACCCCGTATTGACCCCGACCACGCCGCCGGGTACGGCAAATGCATTGAGGCTATTGTTGTCGATCATCACCAGCGTTAAGCGGCGATCCTGTAACTGGCTATAGACCGATAACTGTTGCAGCAGTTGCCGTACATAACTGGTAGTCAATGGGTCGTTCAACAGCGGTGCCTGGGCTCGCAGGAGTCTTACCCAGGCGTTGCCAAGCCGATATTCCTCATCCAGCGAGATAATGTCGGAGCTACTGTCGCCAAGGATCGGCAGCTCGTTGGCCTGCAGGGTCTGCTGCAGAGCCGGAAAGAGCAGCGCCACGGTAAAAAAAATGGCGGTAACCGTTTGTTTCATCAATGTATGTCTCGTAGCCCTTAGGTGAGGGTGCGTGAATCCAGATGGCTTGTGGTATATAGTCGCTGAGTTTGCAAAATAGTTTCCTGCTGCAGCGTGAAAAGCTCCGGCTACTATACCTTCAGGAGTTGTTAAATGTCAGGTCAGGTCGAAATTGACTATCCGATCACTCAGCAGTTGGACGCCTGTGGGCTGAGCTGTCCGTTACCGTTGCTCAAAGCTAAACAGGCGTTAAATCGGTTGCAGCCCGGTGAAGTATTACAAGTGCTGGCTACCGATGCCGGTTCTGTGCGCGATTTTAAAGCCTTTACCGATCAATCTGGTGATCAGTTGCTGCTCTCCAGCGAGGAGCAAGGCACCTTTACCTACCTTATTCGCAAAGCGGATTAATGGGAGCCTGGCCATAGCCGGTTGGTTATTGTTCAGGCTGAACCTATACCGATTGCGGCGCTCTGATACTGAATCTGTTTATCATAGGAAAAATCCTTCATGTTAAAGGTGGTCAACAACTGGATTGAACGTTACTTCAGTGATGAAGAAGCGATTCTGCTGTTTGTGTTTCTGGTCGCCGCGTTGGCGATCATCCTGACCCTTGGTGGGATGCTGGCACCGGTGATTGCGGGTTTGATCATCGCCTTCCTGATGCAGGGCATGGTGCTTAAGTGTCAGAAGTTCGGCATGTCACATATCCTGGCTGTGACGCTGGTGTTTATCACCTTTATCAGTGCCTTTATGGCACTGCTGTTGGTGGTTATTCCCAATGCCTGGCGTCAGTTGGCCAGTTTGATCAATGAGTTGCCGGGTATGATGCAGCAAGGGCAGTCGCTGCTGATGCTACTACCTGAACAGTATCCAGGACTGATTTCAGCCAATCATATTGCGGCCTTGACTGAACAGGCCGCCAACGAAATCGGCCGTATCGGCCAAGCGGTTCTGTCGTCGTCGATGTCGTCGATCGCTAATCTGGTGCAGATCTTAATCTACTTGGTATTGGTGCCGATTCTGGTGTTCTTCTTTATGAAAGACGGCGGCATGATCCTGCGCTGGTGGACCTCCTTTCTGCCTGAAAAAAGGACCTTGCTGAATCAAGTTGGCACCGAAATGGACGGTCAGATCGCTAATTATGTACGCGGCAAAACGATTGAGATTCTTGTGGTCGGTGTGGCCAGCTACATCAGTTTCGTTGCGTTGGGGCTCAACTATGCTGCGCTTCTGGCGTTAATGGTGGGGTTGTCGGTGGTTATTCCCTATATCGGCGCAGCGATCGTGACTCTTCCTGTGGCAATGATTGCTTTTTTTCAATGGGGTTGGACTAACGAGTTTTTCTATCTGATGCTGGCTTACGGCATCATTCAGGCGCTCGATGGCAACGTGCTGGTTCCGTTGTTGTTTTCTGAAGCAGTCAATCTACACCCGATCGCTATCATCGTGGCCGTGCTGGTGTTTGGCGGTCTGTGGGGGTTTTGGGGCGTGTTTTTTGCGATCCCACTGGCGACCTTGATCAAGGCGGTGATGAATGCCTGGCCTAGAGCGCTGGTGGCCGAAGCCACTGTCGACCCCTCGTAACTGGGCGATTGAGCCTGAGCTTGGATCGACAGGATTCGAGTTAAAGCGGTCAGACTAAAATCTGAGCACTATGATCCTTGGTTTTGACCTTGCTGATGATGTCGGCGATCTTGCCGTCGGCATCGATCACAAAGGTGGTTCGCACCGTTCCCATATATTCGCGCCCCATGAATTTTTTCAGCTGCCAGGTCTGGTATAGCTCGTGAACGCTTTGATCTTCGTCAGCGATCAAGCTGAAAGGCAGTTCGTTCTTGGCGATGAAGTTTTGATGCCGTTTGGGTGAGTCGGTGCTGACCCCCAGTACGACGTATCCCGCTTCTAGTAGCTGGCTGTAATTATCCCGCAGGTTACAGGCCTGGGCAGTGCAGCCGGGGGTGGAGTCTTTGGGATAGAAGTAGAGCACCACCTTTTTGCCTTTGAATTGAGACAACGAAACCGGCTCGCCGTTTTGGTCAATAGAGTTGAAATCCGGGGCCTGCTGGCCGATGGCTAATGCCATAAAAATGCTCCTGAGTTGGACTGGATCGAGTCTGCCGTTCGAGTTTTTAAGTCGTGCTGAAACTGCCTCGGACCGATCTGTAGTTATTTGTGGTGCGGTGGTTACGCTAATGGTTTTGCTTGGTTAGAATAGCAGGCTTATTTGTCGCCCGGTAAGGGCTTATTGTTCCGAATTAACGGGAAAATGACCGGCCTTGGGTACTTGATTTGTAGTACTTAATTGGCGACTGGTCTTATGTTGGAGACGTTCGATGATTACTGGCAGTCTGGTCGCTTTGGTTACCCCGATGAACCCCGCTGGGGAGTTGGATTGGGACGGACTCGATAAACTGGTTGATTTTCATATCGAAGCCGGTACCGATGCGATCGTTGCCGTCGGCACCACCGGTGAGTCAGCCACGCTGGACCATCAAGAACACTGTAAGGTCATCAAACATGTAGTCGACCGGGTCGGCGGTCGAATCGCTGTGATTGCCGGTACCGGTGCAAACTCGACCACCGAGGCGATCGATCTGACTCAAGCGGCCAAAGACGCTGGCGCTGATGCTTGCCTGTTGGTTACACCCTATTACAACAAGCCGACGCAGGAAGGGATGTATCAGCATTTTAAAACGTTGGCCGAAACGGTCGATATTCCGCAGATTCTGTACAACGTGCCAGGTCGTACCGCAGTAGATCTGCTGCCGGAGACTGCGCTGCGGTTGGCTGAAATCGATAACATCATCGGCATCAAGGAAGCCACCGGCGATCTGGAACGTGCCAAACAGTATGTTACGCAGGCGCCTGAAGGGTTCGCGATCTATTCCGGCGATGATGCTACCGCACTGGAGTTGATCCTACTTGGTGGTCACGGCGATATCTCTGTTACTGCCAACGTTGCGGCCAAACAGATGGCCGATATGTGCCATCTGGCTCTGGCAGGAAAGGCGGACGAGGCGCGGGCGATCGACCGTCAGATCGATCATCTGCACCGCGATCTGTTTGTTGAATCCAATCCGATTCCAGTCAAGTGGGCACTGCACCAGATGGGGCTGATCGATACAGGGATTCGTCTGCCGTTGCTGCCGCTGTCGGAAAACTATCGTTCACGGATCCACGAAAGCCTCAAAGCTGCTGAGTTGGTATAACTGTGTCGATGTCGTTATTTCGTGGTATCGCTGTCGCTATTACGGCGATTCAGCTCGGTGGTTGTGGCTTGATCTTCAATAATGACCTGATCGGAGGCGAGGATGCTTACATCCGTGACCGGGGTCAGGATTATGAGAAATCTCAGCAGGAGCAGGAACTCGTGGTTCCTGCGCACCTGAGTTCAGACAAGGTGCAGGAGCTGTTGGTGGTGCCTGAGATAGGCACTGCCGCGATCGAATCGGATCAGGAGTTTGAAATTCCTCGCCCCGATTTCTTCACCGCCGAAGCGGGTAACGATAAAGTTAATCTGGCTCGTGATGGCCAGGAACGGCTTATTTTAGTCAATGAACCCCGTGATCAGGTGTGGGCCAAGCTGCAACAGTTCTGGGCCAGCAACGATCAGGCGATCGCAATCTCCGATCCGCAACAAGGGTTGATGGAGACTGCCTGGATCGATAGCGGTGAGGAGAGCGCAGGTTTTATCTCGCGGATGGTGGCCAAACTGACTTTCAGTGAAGTCGAGGGCCCGGCCCACG
>JBFFKD010000165.1:0-6023 GCA_041555595.1 Motiliproteus sp. | reverse complement strand
GTGATCGGCTCGAACGAGACGCTGGAGCCGGGTAGCAGCTGCGCCAGAGCGGCGGTGTCGAGCGATAGTACCGAGCCGATCTTGGGGTAGCCGCCGATGGTCTGGCGGTCGTTCATCAGCACGATCGGCTGGCCGTCGGCCGGTACCTGGATGGCGCCATGGCAGATCCCTTCGGACAGGATGCCGTCGATGTTGGGTTTGATCTGCGGCCCCTCGAGTCGAAAGCCCATGCGATCGCTACGATCGGTGACTTTGTAGGCGTTGCTGAAGAACAGCCGCTGCTGGTAATGGCTGAACGCGTGCTGCTGGTAACCCGGGATCACTCTCAGGTTGGCCTGAGTGCCGAAGTCGGGATGGTAGATCTCGGGCAGCAACCAGTGCTCGTGGTGACTGGTCCGGGCCGCGGGCAACTGGTCGCCGGCCTTGAGTTTTCCGCCGTCGAGACCGCCGATCCCTTCCCTGGTCACGGTGGCGCTGCTGCCAAAGCTGGCGGGGATGTTAAAACCACCCGCGACCGCCAGATAAGCCCGGGTACCTTCGGTCGCATAGCCCAGTTCGATCTTGTCGCCGGGAAGGATCGGCTGGCTGCGCCAACTGTCACGCAGTTCGCCGTTGATCTTCAGCGGCATCACGGCACCGGTCAGGCAGAGTCGGGTTTCGATCTGGGCTACAAGTACCAGTCCGCCGATGCTGACCTCCAGCGCGCTGGCGCCGAGCGGATTGCCGCACAGTCGGTTGGCCCACTTGAACGCCAACGGGTCGAGCGGACCGCCGGTGGTCAGGCCGATGCCGTGCTGGCCGAAGCGGCCTGCGTCTTGGATCAGGGTCAGGATGCCGGGTTGCACCACCTTAAAACCGCTCATGGCCGCTCTTTGTTGCGCGTTGGTGCTGATCTGATTAGTCATGGTTAAGCTCCCCTCCCAGTTGCAGGAATCGCTCGCGGCTGATCGCTTCGAATCGCACCCGGTCACCGGCCTGTACCGGCATGGTGGGCTCGGCTGCCGGGTCGAACATCCGGGTCGGGCACAGGCCGATCAGGTTCCAGCCGCCGGGCGACTGGGCCGGGTAGACGGCGGTCTGGCGGTCGGCGATCGCCACCGCGCCGCGTGGAACCTTCTGGCGCGGGGTGGCTAAACGCGGTGCGGCGATGCGGGGATCAACCTCGCCCAGATAAGCGAACCCCGGTGCAAAGCCGATGGCGTAGACGCGGTACTCCTGCTGCTGGTGGATCTCGATCACCTGCTCGATGCTCAGTTGGGCGCGTTCGGCCAATGCCGCCAGGTCTGGGCCCGATTCGCTGCTGTAGTAGACCGGCAGAGTTACGATCTGACCCTCGGCGGCATGACTTTGCTCCAGTCCGGTCAGCGCTTGGCGCAGATGGTGGCGAACATGGTGGTGGTCGGTCTTAAGAAGATCGTAGATCACCAGCAGGGAGGCGTAGGAGGGCACCAGATCGATCACCACATCGTGCAGGTCGCGACGGATAATGCTGACCGCGTGCTGTACCTGCGCCGATATAGTCGGGGAAACGTCGGAGCTGCCCGGATCGCCAAAGTAGATGATCAGTGCGTTTTCGCCGGCAATGGATATCTGCATAAAATCTACCTGAGCTCTTTATATTACTGCGTAGGAGCCTGCCCGCAGGCGAGCTTGTGTTGTTTGTTCCGCCTGACGGCCGGATGGTTATTGTTATCAGCTAATCAGCGCCCGAATCGCTTCGATCGCTTCTACCCCTTCGATGTTGTCGCCGTGAACGCAGAGGCTATCGACGGTCAGGGTCAGGGTGTTGCCGCTGACGGTGGTCAGGGTGCCGCTCTGTTTGAGTTGCTTCACCTGCGCCAGCATCTTCTCTTTGCTATGAACCGCCCCGGCCTTGGAACGTGCCAGCAGCTTGCCGTCATCGTCGTAGCAGCGATCGGCAAACGCCTCGAGCAGCAGACTGATGCCGGCCTCGGCGGCTTGTTGTTGGTGTTGCGGCGCATCGGTGGTGGACTGGATCATCAGCGCCAGCGGCCGGTGGTAGTCGGCGATCGCCTGCATAATCACCAAACGCAACGCGCTGTCGGCCATCATGTCGTTGTACAGCGCGCCGTGTGGTTTAACGTAACTCAGCTCCAACCCTTGCGATTGCGCCATGCCGTCGATCGCGGCGATCTGGTATTGGATCATCGCGGCCACCTCGTCGGGCTGGCACTTGAGCGAGCGGCGGCCAAAACCGACCAGGTCGGGGTAGCCGGGATGGGCACCGACGGTCACGTTATTGGCCTTGGCCAGCGCCAGCGTGTTCTTCATCACCAGTGGATCGCCGGCATGGAAACCGCAGGCGATATTGGCCTGGTCAATATGCGGCATCACCGCCGCGTCCATCCCCATGTTCCAGGCGCCGAAGCTCTCGCCCAGATCGCAATTGAGTAATAGTGCCATCGTGCTGTTCCTTGAACTCTGTTTATAGGCAAGTCAGGTTATCGTCTGGAGGCAGGCTCCCAGGGTGCGTTCTAACCTGTAGGAGCCTGCCTGCAAGCGATCTTTTAACCGTTATAAAATAGCCAGCCGGCTATTGGGCAGGTCTGTCATCAGCATGCAGCCGGGGCTGTGGGTGATGCAGAACGGCGGTTTGGCCTGCTCCAGTGCAACCTGCGGTGTCACGCCGCAGGCCCAGAACACCGGCAGCTCGTTATCGTGCACAGTCACCGGATCGCCAAAGTCGGTACGGCTGATATCATCGATGCCGATCAGGGCCGGATCGCCGAGGTGGATCGGCGCGCCGTGAACCGACGGAAAACGGGTGCAGATCTGGATCGAGCGGATCGCGTCGCTGGCCACGAAGGGGCGCATGCTGACCACCATATTGCCGCTGAAACGCCCGGCCGGTTTGCACTCGATGTTGGTGCGATACATCGGCACGTTGACACCTTCGGAGACGTTGCGCACCTCCAAACCATCGGCCAGCAGCGCTTCTTCAAACGAGAATGAACAGCCCAGCACAAAGGTGACCAGATCGTCGCGCCAGTGGGCAGAGACATCGCTGACCTCTTCGACCAGCTGGCCATCTTTGAACACCCGGTAGCTGGGCAGGTCGGAACGGATATCCAGCTCCTGACCCAGCTCCGGCAGCATAAACTCACCCGGTTGCGCCGACATGCCAACCAGCGGGCATGGCTTGGGATTACGCTGACAAAACTGAAGAAATTCCGACGCCCACTCCTTGGGGAGAATCACCAGATTGCCCTGCACGAATCCTTGGCTGTAGCCGGAGGTGTTGCCAGTATGCTCGCCGCTGCGGATGCGTTGGCGAAGTTGGTACGGTGAGATATCGGCAGGATTGAGCGTCGAGGGCATGTCGGTTCCTTTGAAAAGTGCGGGTTTCGGGTGGCGCTGAGTTAACCAAGGAGCGAATAGGGTGGATTGTTCAGTCTGTGCCCAATACCGATGGTTGTCCAATCGATAAAGCTTAGTGGCTCTGATCAGAATTTTTTATCAGATGGAGTGGGTGGTCGCGATGACCAAGATGGCAAACAGTTGGGTTACAATGGTCGGTCACTGGAGTTTGGTAAGATCATCTGCGCGCTGGCGCGCTGAATTAAGGAGAGGGATCAGATGGCGATTTTGGTAACCGGCGGCGCGGGCTATATCGGCAGTCATACCTGTGTGCAGTTGTTGGATGCCGGCTACGAGTTGGTGGTGCTGGATAATCTGTGTAACGCCTCGCGTGAATCACTGAGTCGGGTCGAGCGGATCAGCGACAAGCCGTTTGTGTTTGTCGAAGGTGACATCCGCGACCGTGACCGCCTGGATATGCTGTTTGCGACCTATGATATCGAGTCGGTGATCCACTTTGCCGGTCTCAAGGCGGTGGGCGAGTCGTGCCAGCAGCCGCTGCACTACTACCAGAACAACGTCGCCGGTACCGTCACCCTGTGTGAGGCGATGGCCGCTGCCGGCGTTAAAACGCTGGTGTTCAGCTCCTCGGCCACCGTTTACGGTGATCCGGCTTCGGTGCCGATCAATGAACAGTTTCCCACCTCGGCCACCAACCCGTACGGTCGCTCCAAACTGATCATCGAACAGATTCTGGCGGATCTGTATGCGGCCGATCCCACGTGGCGTATCGCCCGGTTGCGCTACTTCAATCCGATTGGTGCGCACGAGTCCGGTTTGATCGGCGAAGACCCCAACGGTATCCCTAATAATCTGCTGCCCTATATCGCCCAGGTTGCGATCGGTAAATTGGAGCAACTGTCGGTCTTTGGCGGTGACTATGCCACTGCCGATGGCACCGGGGTGCGTGACTATATCCATGTGGTCGACCTGGCCGAAGGGCACCTGAAGGCGTTGCAGGCGCTGGCCTCTCCTGCGCCAGAGCAGGGCGCTATGATCACCTGCAACCTGGGCACCGGCCAGGGGTACAGCGTGGTCGAGATGGTCAGGGCGTTCGAAGCCGCCTCGGGTCGACCGGTGCCCTACCAGATTGTTGAACGGCGGCCCGGCGATATCGCCGAATGCTACGCCGACCCGACCTATGCCGAGCAGCAGTTGGGGTGGAAGGCTGTTCGCGGGTTGCCGCAGATGATGCAGGATTGCTGGCGTTGGCAGTCGCAGAACCCGAGCGGCTACGGCTCTGATCAGCGTTAATCTGTTTTGATCCAGATCACAGCAGGCTTTTTTACCTCGATATTGGTGTGTGATTACTGACCTGATAGACAAAATTGGTGTAGAATGCCGCGCTGCATTACTCAGCGGAGTAGTGTCGAGGTGAAGGAACCGCCAGAGGTCGTATACTGTGAGTCAGCTTTTTCAGATCCACCCAGAAAATCCCCAGCCACGGCTGATCAAACAAGCGGTTGAGATTATCCGTCAGGGCGGTGTGGTGGTTTACCCGACCGACTGTGCCTACGCCATCGGTTGTCATATCGGTGACAAGAACGCTATCGACCGCATCAAAGCGATCCGCAAGCTCGACGATAAGCACAACTTCACTCTGGTCTGCCGTGACCTGTCGGAACTGGCCATCTACGCCAAGGTTGATAACAGCGACTACCGGTTGCTCAAGCAGAATACCCCCGGCGCCTATACCTTTATTCTTCGGGCCACGCCTGAAGTCCCCCGTCGGCTGCTGCATCCCAAGCGCCGCACTATCGGCATCCGGGTGCCCGATAACGCCATCGCCTTGGCATTGATGGAGGAGCTCGGTGAGCCGATCATGAGCAGCTCGCTGATCCTGCCCGGTGAAACCGAACCGCTAACCGACCCCTACGATATCCGCGATACCCTGCAGCACGCTCTCGATCTGGTGATCGACGGCGGTTACTGCGGCATGGAAGCGACCACCGTGATCAACATGGTGGAAGATGAGGTGGTGGTGACGCGAACGGGTGCCGGAGATCCAACGCCGTTCGAGTAGTTCAGGTTGTGTAGGAACCAGTCTGCTGGCGATCTTTAATTCGACCAATACGTCTTTTGTGTCACTCAGTAATCGCTATCCATTACTATAAAGTACAGGTTTATCCATGTCTCAACAGCAGTCGCAGCAACTCGCTGCAGCATCTCAGGTTCCACTTCAACAACAGCGCCCCTTCGACGATGAGATCGACCTGGCCGAGCTGTTCGCCAAGGTCTGGTCGCGCAAGTGGTGGGTAGTGGCGAGCACCCTGGTGATCGCTGGGCTTGCGGTAGTGTATGCGTTGCTGGCAACACCGACCTATGAGTTGACGGCCGCTTTCCGGCCGGCGCTGAGCGACCAGTTTGTCGAGTTGAACCAGACCGGAGTCGTGACGCTGGACTCGGCGACCGCCTTTGATCGTTTTCGCCATAATCTGGAATCGAGAGCGGTGCGACGGACGCTGTTCAGCCAGCCGGAGATAGTCAACGGTTTTGTCGATGAGCCCACGACAGCAACTGAAGATCAGCTGTTTGCGAAATTTGACCAGGGACTCAGGTTGAACGTACCGGTGGCCAAGAAAAACCAGGTGCTGGTTTCGGATGCCAACCATCTGAGTTTTCAACACTCTGATCCCAACTACGGT
>JBFFKD010000164.1:0-6026 GCA_041555595.1 Motiliproteus sp. | reverse complement strand
TCAAAACCGGCGCCGGCAGCGCTGTAACCACCGGCAGCCAGGCCATTGTTATAGATCCCCTCAAATTTCCATAACCAGTCGCCTTGGACGCTGGTCAGTTCCAGTCCGGTCTGATCGACCTGCTCATACAGCGGGATCAGCGCGGTGGCTAGGTCGTTGGAGATCAGAGTGGGTTCTCGACTGGTGCCACTGAAATAGGACAGGGCGATATCCAGACTGTCGAACGAGTAGCTCAATCGGACGGCAACATCTTGATGCTGCTGTTTATCGTCTGAGCTGTACAGCGGGTTGTCGGTATCGATCGGCAGTGGCAGGCGAGGGCGGCCTTGGGTACCCGCGAAGTGACGCTCACGAAAGTAGGGCAGCCAGAACAGGCTCAATTCACCCTGATCGAGCTGGACACTGAAATTGACCATCGGTTGGCCCAGTTTTGCCTCGCCGTCGATCCCCTCCAGGGTGTCGGTTTGGTTGATGATATCGACCAGGTGCTGTGATTCGATGCTGCCCCAGAACACCTTGCCGACCCCGCTGCGCAGTTGCCAGCCGTCACCGACATGGAGCCAGTTCAACTCGCGCAGGTCGACATGGCTGCGTTCGTCATCGTGTTGATCGTAACGGCCGAACAGGGTCAGAGTCAGGGCGTCATCTTGGTCGTTCCAGCTGTGATACAGCTCGGGAGTCAGAGCGGCAGAGCTGTAGTTGCGATGTTGCTGCGCTGAATTGGCAGAGGGCAGTGGCTGCTCGAAAAAATTTCGATGCTCCAGATCGAACGAACCGCTGATCTCGGTAATATCATCAGCCAAGGCCCAATGGCTAAGGAGCGACAGAGCCAGCATCAGGAACCGAATTTTAATCATTACTTGGCTCGCATTAGACTGTTTTTGTTGAAGTCAGCACTCTTTAATCCAGTTTTAAATCGCAACTCGCTGAGGGTCAGCAAGGTGCTCTTGCCGGTCTGATGATTATTCATCTGTAGCTGGTTGGCGCGCCAGTACTGCTCAAGATAGTGTTGGTATTGCGAGAACCGAAGAGTCTTTAAGTGCGAGTTCTTGCGGTCGTAGTATTCGATCTGTTGGATACGATACTGCTGCTTGTCGATCCAGCTAATTTGGCGGGTATAACCAGAGTTTTTGTCTTTGGGATAGCTCTCCACCACGAAGCAGTCAAGGCCATCTAGGAGCTCATCGCGTAAGTACTGATAGTCGTATTTTTCTATCTCGAACGATCCCATATCCTCGTAAGCAAACTCACTACCCATAAATGGTCCGGATTTGTTACGCGATGAGATTCGCTTCACTCGTTTTAACGCCGGCAGATAGATCCACTGATCGTCAGGTTCTAGCGCGTGGGAGAACGTCAAAAAAGCGGTGCCTTTGACGTCTCGCGGTTGATCGAAGATGGTTAACCCCTTGTCACCGTCACCGTCGACCTCAAGCGTCTTGGTACGCAGCTGACGTTCGCTAGTATCTCCATGGGCGTTGCTGAGCAGCATCTTCATGCTGGACTGCATATCGCCCCAACCTTGATCACGACGATCGAGCTCGGTGACGATCTCCAATCCGCGCGCGGCGGCTTCAACCGATACCGCCTGTGCTGCCGTACACGACAACGATAGGCTCAGTAGCGCACCGGTGAAGGTGAGTGAACGTAGCAGTGAAGCGGTCATATTAGGTCTCCGAGGTAGTCGCTCAAGCTTGAGCATTGGATGGAACCTGTGTGGCTGTCGAAATTGATTCGGCCATGGTGTCGACAGCGTCCGAATTTGAGTCTAAATCAGGATCTAAATCAGAGTCGAACAGCATAATCAGAATCGGCAACAGTATGAAGTCGACCACCAGTGCGATAATTATAGTCACGGCGGTCAGCAGCCCCATGTCAGCGTTCACCTTAAAGCTCGACAGTGCCAGAATCAGGAACCCAGCCGACAGCACTACGGTGGTGATCCAAAGCGCCATGCCGACGCTATTGAAGGCGTAAACGATCGCTTCACGGCTACGGTAGCCTCGCTGGCGACGAGCATAGAGATATTTGCTGAGGAAGTGGACGGTATCATCGACCACGATCCCCAGCGTCATGCTGACGACCACGGACAGTGCCAGTCCCACTTCGGAGACCAGTATTCCCCACAGGCCAAAGGCGATCCCGGCCGGGACCAGATTGGGAATCAGGCTGATCAGTCCAAACTTGAACGATTTTAGTGCAAATCCGAGCAGCACCGAAATCAACACCAATGCGGTGAAGGTACCGGTCAGCATACTTTTGATATTGCGCTGGCTGATATGTGCAAACATCAGCTGCGGGCTGGCGATAGTGGCCTTTAACTCCGGAGCGTTGGTTTGCAGCCAGCGATGGGCTCGTTGCTCCAGTGCCAGGATCTGGTTGGTGGTCAGGGTCTGGAAGCTGGCAACGATACGGATCGCTGATTTGTCGACGTTGATCTGGTTGTTGAGATCGAGCCCATAGGGCAGAGACATCTCGTAGAGTAGTAGGTATTGGGCCGCCAGATCGCGTGACTCGGGGAGTCGATAAAAAGCCGATTCATCAGCGTGCATGTTGCGATTGAGTTGCTTCATCGTATCGGTCAGGCTGTCTACATGAACCGTTTCTGGCAGCGCACGCAGCCATTGCACCAACTGTTCGGCTTTGAACAGAAACTGGGGGTCGTTGATGCCGCTGCCGTTAGTGCTGTCTAGCTCGAACTCCATCACCGCCATGCCGGTCAGGTGTTCGTTACTGAAGTCAGCGGCGGTACGGAACGGGATGCTGTGGTCAAAGTATTCGACGAAATTATCGTTCAGTTCGTTGCGCGGCACCTGGCTGACAGTCATCACAATGACCGCCAATGCGCCCCACAGGAATAGACGGCTATTGCCGATAATGGTCTTGGCGATCCACGCCATTACCGTATGCTGATCCTTAGGTCGGGGAGTTACCCGCAACGGCA
The DNA here is from genome assembly GCA_041555595.1 of Motiliproteus sp. Taxonomy (GTDB): domain Bacteria; phylum Pseudomonadota; class Gammaproteobacteria; order Pseudomonadales; family Balneatricaceae; genus Motiliproteus. The sequence continues at coordinate 3,082 of JBFFKD010000164.1, read as the reverse complement.
TGATCGCCAGCATCGCGGGAAACAGGGTTAGCGCGAGTACACAGGCCAGCATTACGCCGATAGCAACAATATTGCCCAGATCTGCAAACGGCGGTGCGTCGCTGAAGTTCATACACAGGAAACCGATCGCGGTGGTTACACTGGTCAGGACCACCGGTTGAGTGTTGATTCGTAGGCTGTTGAGTAGCGCCTGATTGCGCTCAACTCCCGAGCGCATCTCATGGTAAAAGGTGGTCAGGATATGGACACAGTCGGCCACCGCCAGCGTCAGAATGATTGTGGGTGCTGTGGCAGAGGGGCCGGTCAGGAAGATCCCCCCCCAGCCTGCCAACCCCATCGCTGCGGCGATGCTTACGACGATGATCACCAAGGTTGCAACTAGGCCTGCGATGGTGCGAACCAATACTCCGATCAACAGGATTACCGCTAGGAACATCAGTGGCACCAGCGTCATGCTGTCGTTCAGGGAGGCTTCGGCGAAACTGTTATTCATCATGATCATACCGCTGAGGTAGACCTCATGTCCGGGATAACGCTCTAACAGCTGGGCTTTAAGTTGGCGAGCGGCGGCGGCGACCTCAGGGGTCTCTTTGACCTGGTTGATGCCGGGTAGGTGGATGGTGATATTTACCGCAGCCACTGTCGCGTCGGGAGATACCAGCCGACTGGCCAGCCGGGGCTCGCCCAAGGCCAGTTGGCGAATTCGATTAAGGTCGGCACTGTCGAGAGTCTCCGGATCGATGACCAAGTCCTCGACGATCAGGTCGTCTTGTTCGGCGTAGGTGTATTGGAAGTTAGTTAGCGAATCGACTCGGATCGAATAGGGGATCTGCCAGCTTTGTTCGGTCAGGTAGCTAAGGGCTTGCAGGGTCTTGTTGCTAAATACGTTACCGTCTTTTGGCGCGACGATGGCCAGCACGTTATCGCTCTTGGAAAAGGTTTTTTGCATCCGCTCGAATGCCTGCAGCTGCGGATTTTCGTCGGTGAAAAAGACCTTGTAGTCGCTTTTGAAGACTAATCGTGAGGCGCCGTAGCTGGCCGCGATCACTAACGCGATCGAGAGTAGCACCACCAGATAACGACGACGGATGATGGTTCGATAAAACGTATCCATGGATACTTCCTGTAGCGAATTCCTTGCGAGGATGGATGTATGCTTTGCAGCTAGCCGAATGGTGGTTGTTAATAAAACATGCTTAGTAGCGTTGATCAATGTTCAGATGGCTCGCTCACAAGAAACCGGATCGATATCCTCTATCCCGGTGCTGATACAAGGTGGTCGGGGTTGTACAATGAAAGGAGCGAAGTGGCTCATCTCTAGCAATAGTGAGTTGGGCAGCTTTCTTTGAGACTCTTGATATCGGTGTGGGCTAATGACGAGGCTTGTTGGACGCTTCGGACTGCGCCTTCCAATCATCGAGATTGATGATCGTTGCTAAAGGTTTGGCGGGCCGCAGATTGAGGCGCTTCTTACCCTGTGCCAACTGGTGGATATCTTCTAGTCGGGTGGTTAACTGATAAAAACTATCGTGCATCATCGACGATAGCTGAAGCAGTCCGGCCATCGGAGTTTTGGCTCTATGCAGAGTCATTTCAACCCTGTTCTGTACCGCCATCAACCGCTGTTGATGGGGGGTGGGAGTGTTTTCAATAAACTCTAAGCAAGCTTGTTGGCGGAATATTTCAAATGCTTCAGGGTCTTTCTCTGCGAGCTCGATCAGTTCTTCAAATGCGGGTAACTGTCCCATAAGCTGCACCTCTATAATGCTGCCTCTTGTCATCTTAAGTGGCGGCTAGTGTTAATAGCTCATGCATTCAAGTGTAGCTTTCTATTTACAGGTTCGTTATTGGGATTGATAAAAAGCATTGTTTGGCCACTTTCGGCCGACCGTTAAGAGGACAGTCTTTGAAGATTTTATTGTTGAGTGCCTATCATGCGGTTAGTCATAAATACTGGGCTGATGGCTTGGTTAGCACCTTTTCTGAGCACCAATGGCAAAGTTTGATTTTACCGCCGCGCCACTTTAGCTGGCGGGTGCGTGGTGCGCCGCTATCGTGGCTGAGTGAGCAATATGACCTGCTTAATAGGCACTATGACCTGATTATTGCCACCTCAATGGTCGACCTGGCCACGTTGAAAGGGGTAGTGCCTGCGATCGGTCATACGCCTTGTCTCTATTATTGTCATGAAAACCAGTTCGAATACCCTAAGAGTGCTCAACAGCACGCCAGCGTTGATGCCCAGATGGTGAATCTGTACGCGGCGCTGGCGGCCGACAAGGTCTTGTTTAACTCAGCCTTCAATCGAGACAGTTTCTTTGCCGGCGTGAACCGGCTACTGGCAAAACTCCCCGACCACAAACCGGCAACGGTCGAACCGCTATTGGCATCCCGTTGCTCGGTGTTGCCTGTGCCTCTGACTTCGCTGGCTGTGGCTCCTGACAGATCGATGATTAAGGGCGTTAATAGACCACTGTCGCTGCTGTGGAATCACCGCTGGGAATACGATAAAGGGCCTGATCGATTGCTAGCCGCACTGCGGATGTTACGGCAACGCGAGATCGCGTTTGAGTTGCGATTGTTGGGCGAGACGTTTCGCCGTCAGCCGCCGGAGTTGACGACGATCTGTGATGAATTTTCCGATCAGCTGTTGGTGTCGGGGTATGTCGAGAGTCGTGACCAGTACCTCGAACACCTGGCACAAACCGAGGTGGTTATCTCGACCAGTCTGCACGAGTTTCAAGGGTTGTCGGTGCTTGAAGCGGTAGCGATGGGGGCGATCCCCTGTGTGCCCGACCGTCTCAGTTATTGCGAACTGTTTGCACCCCAATACCGTTACCGTTCAGCGCTGGATGAACCGCAGGTCGAAGCCGAGGCATTAGCTGACAAACTGCAACAGATCTTTCAATCGCGTGCCAGAGCTGATGCTTATCGGGTGCCCGATCTGACAGGGCTGGCTTGGTCTGAATTAAAACCGCGCTATGCCCTGGCGTTTGAGCAAACCTTAAGTAGTACGCTTGGACACTCTACTGCTGGGCTGCCGGAGTAGCGCCGAGTTCGCGTTGAGCGTAATCATTCCAGG
>JBFFKD010000163.1:0-6061 GCA_041555595.1 Motiliproteus sp. | reverse complement strand
TATCCCAGCTGCCCGTATCTAATCACTGATAAGGTGATAACCAAAAAGCCCCGATTATTCGGGGCTTTTTTTATGCTTGCAGATTAGGAATCTTATTCTGAACAGAGGTATCGACACCTGATAGAAGCTCAGTTTACTGTGATAGTCATGAGCCTAGCACCAGCGGTTATCCCAGCTGCACGTCGCGAATCACCGATACCGCGAAAAACAAAAAAAAGCCCCGATAAATCGGGGCTTTTTTCTGCTTGCCGATTAGTTTCTCACTGGGGTTGTGTGTTCGACGCGATGATGTCCCGCAACACCATCGGCAAAATGCCCTTGTGACGTATTTGATTCAGCTCTGATGAAGTATCAACACGAGATGTCAACTCCAGCTGCTGTGATGACCGATCCGCTCTGTGAATGGTCAGGCCCACAACGCCTCGAGGTTGCAGGGTATCAATACCATTCAGATCGAACGTCTCTGAGCCATCCAGATTCAGAGAGGCACGTGTTACACCCTCTGGAAGCTGCAGCGGTAATACACCCATACCTACCAGGTTGGATTTGTGAATACGCTCAAAGCTCTCAGCAATAATCGCTTTAACACCCAGCAGAGCAGGGCCTTTCGCAGCCCAGTCGCGTGATGAGCCTGTGCCATACAGCTTACCGCCAAACACAACAGTAGATGTGCCTTCACTACGGTAGCGCTCAGCAGCATCGTAAATAGACATTTGCGCAGGTGCACTGTCAGACGAGTAATAATTCGTGACTGCACCTGTCGTGCCCGGTAGCAGCAGGTTTCTGGCTTTTCCGTTACCGAAAATACTGCGCAGCATTACATGGTGGTTACCACGGCGCGCACCAAGCGATGTCATATCTTCGTCTGCAACGCCTTGTGAGCTCAGGTATTCACCTGGAGGTGAATCTGGACGAATACGGCTTACCGGTGAGATATGGTCGGTTGTCGTATTGTCGTCACACATCACCAGCATGCGTGCTGTTGAGATGTTGTTTAATGAATCTGCTGGTGTATCCAGTGAGAAACCGTCGAAGAAAGGGATCTCCTGAATGTAGGTAGAATCGGGATCCCAGTGATAAACAGGGCCAGTAGGGGATTCCAGGTTCTGCCAGGTGTCCGGGCCATCCAGCGCGTTTTCATAGGTTTCACGGAACGCTTTTGGATCCATGCATTCAAGCATAGTCTGAGAAATTTCAGCATTGCTTGGCCAGATATCTTTCAGGTATACGTCGTTACCTTGTGCGTCCTGACCAATGGGTTGCGTAGTGACATCGATGTTGACGTTACCTGCCATCGCCATCGCAACCACCAGTGGCGGTGACATCAGGAAGTTGGTATCAACATCCGGGTGTACACGGCCTTCAAAGTTACGGTTACCGGACAGCACAGATGCCGCGATAATGTCGTGGTTCTGCAGTGCTTCTTCGATGCTGGGTGCCAGAGGACCCGAGTTACCCACGCAGGTTGTGCAACCGTAACCTGCAGTATTAAAGCCCAGTGCATCCAGATGCTGTTGTAGTCCTGCTTTGGTCAGGAAGTCGGTCGCAACCGGTGACCCCGGAGCCAAAGATGTTTTAACACCCGCAGGTACCTTCATGCCAAGTTCGTTGGCTTTCTTGGCCAGTAAGCCAGCCGCAATTAACAGACCTGGGTTAGAGGTATTGGTACAAGCGGTGATCGCCGCGATCACAATATCGCCGTCTTTTAATTCTCTTTCAGGCTGGGGTACGAAAATACCGGCATCGTCTGCCTGCATCGGCGTAACTTTTACAACTTCGGGGTTGCGATCGCCTTCAGCCGCCGCTTTTCTGAATACGTTGCCAATCTCAGCCAGTGGCAGTCTGTCCTGTGGACGCTTCGGGCCGGCCACGGAAGGCTCGACAGTAGACAGATCAAGCTTAAGCAGATCGGTGTAGCGAGGCAAAGTCTGACCCTGTTTCCACGCCATATTCTGTGCTTTATAGAATTCCAGTGGCAGATCACCATCTCGCCCGGTCGCACGCATATAGTCTGCAGAAATTTCGTCGAATGGGAAAAAGCCCATGGTTGCGCCATATTCAGGAGACATGTTGGCGATGGTTGCACGGTCTGGCAGGGACAGGTTGGCACAACCTTCACCGACGTATTCAACAAACTTACCGACAACACCGCCTGGGAAATTACGCAGCATTTCGGTGATTGTCAGTACCAGGTCGGTAGCGGTCACGCCTTCTCTCAGAGCGCCTGTCAGCTCAACACCAACCACTTCGGGCGCCAGCATCTGCATAGGCTGACCTAGCATGGATGCACCGGCTTCAATACCGCCAACACCCCAGCCAACAATACCCAAAGCGTTAGCCATTGGCGTATGGCTGTCCATACCAATCAGGGTATCCGGTACCATCAGACCTTTAATGTCGAGATAGCCTTGTGCCAGATATTCCAGGTTAACCTGGTGCACGATACCTGTCTGCGGTGGGATGATTCGGATGGTTTCAAATGCTTGCGCACCCCATTTTAGGAATGCGTAACGCTCTTGGTTCCTTTTAGCTTCCAACTCACCATTGATTCTGAGAGAAGCGGGGCTACCGGTATTATCCATGGTAACCGTGTGGTCGATAACCAGATCGGCACGTACCAAAGGCTCAATAATAGCGGGGTCCAGATCCATACGCTGAACAGCAGAGCGCATCGCTGCAAAATCGACAAGAGCAGGTGTACCACTCAGGTCATGCATAATAACGCGACCCGCAGTGAAAGGAATTTCGATCGGATCTTTACCCTGATGTTCTGCCCAGCCTCCAAGCGCCTTAACCTGTTCAGCTGTTACGCCATTTTGACCCACATTACGGGCAATACCCTCAAGGATTGGGCGTAAAGAGAAAGGTAGTTCATCAAGGTTGATACCGAACTGCTCTGCGGTATCTGGAAGGCTATGGTAGCTGTGTGATGTTCCGGGGAGTGTTCTAACAGAACTGGATGGATCGAAATCGATAGGGCTTGTCATTTTTTATACCTCACGCAGATGAGACGTTTCCGAAACTACGACCTTGATTTGCACGAGCCTACGCTCTGTGTCGGAGTTGCTCGATTTTCTTGTCAGTCAAATTTAAGCCGTCAAGCGAGCCGCTACTCCTTCGAGTGATTCTCTTATAAGTGTGCAGCTACTCTCTGAATACTTGGTAGTGCAGGTCCATTGTAAGTTTCTAACTGAAAATATGTCTCCACAAAGATATTTGTGGCGAGCATGATGAGTTTCAGCAAGCGTCGCGACCGCTATTTCCTGCAAGACTAATCATCAGGTCGCTAGGATTGTCGACAATTTTACCCGTAAAGTGCCTTAAGGCAAGTAAAACAGGCGAACTTTAGTATTAATTGAATACAATCTAAGGCCGTTTGCTAATGGGTATGAGTTTTTGAGCGATTGTGAAGTGGTATTGGGTTAGTCCGCATTTTTCACAAAAAATAGTCGTATGGGCTTTGACCAGAGGGTGTGACAGGTTCCGTTTGGCCTGTCTTGATCGCGATCAGTCGTTAATTCAGGCCTTTCACCTATAAAGCCCTTGTTCAGAACCGCAGCTGTTTTCGTCGCCTTTGGTTATAATCCTCCACCTTACTGATACTGATCTGAGGAACCGATGGACGCACTTGAAGAGATTCGCCAGTTTCTGCCTTGCCCGACACCTGATAGCTGGGTTGAAAAGGCGCTGACGCAGTTGAATGTTCTGCTGATTGATCACGCTAATTGTGAGAAAAAAGCCGCCAGTATGGCGATGAGCTTGATCCATAAATACCGTGAGCGCGGTGAATTGTTGATCAAGATGGCGCGGTTAGCGCGCGAAGAGTTGCTGCACTTTACGCAAGTGTTGGCGATCATGAATAAGCGTGGTGTTCATTACGACCATGTCACGGCTTCACGTTACGGTGCTGGCTTCCAAAAGCATGTAAGGACGTATGAGCCGGCGGCGCTGGTCGACAAGTTGATCATCGGCGCCTACATCGAAGCGCGCTCGTGCGAGCGGTTCGCCAAGCTGGCGCCGCATCTTGATCAGGAGCTGCAGCGATTCTACCTGTCATTATTAAAATCTGAGTCGCGTCACTATCAGGATTACCTGTCATTGGCGCAGGAGTACAGTGCTGAGGATATTCAGCCACGGGTTGATCTGTTTGCCGAGGTTGAGCGCGATCTGATCTTATCGCCTGACCCGCAGTTTCGTTTTCATAGTGGTACGCCCGCCTGAGCGGTAGCTTCGAGTTTAGATAATAAAAAAAACCGCCGTTGAGGCGGTTTTTTATGGTTGCCAGTCACAGTTTAGTAGACGGTGGCGGCACCAGGGTTGATGATGCTTAACACCTCTAGCGCTTCGATGTTGGTTTCCAGAGCAATAGCGTTGAGGTCTTCAAGGTTGAGGGCGAAGTCGTCTAGCGCGATCGAATCGAGTTGATCTAAATGTTGCTCGATCTCACCGCCTTTAACTTCGGGTTCCATGCAGCTGGTGATCTGCAGTGCCAGGTTGAGCAGGTGGCTTTCGGTAACAAAAATTTCACTGGCTTCGGGGTTGTGTTGGTATTTAACCGGCACCCATAGCCGTGCGGGCAGGTGCCAATGCTCTAGCAAGGCGGCACCGAGTTCTGAGGCGCTGAACCCAAGCCATTCATGTTCCAGTATCTCCAGTTTGGCATCGCGCGCCCGTGAGGCTTCTAGTAGTTCCTGGTATTCGGTGGGCAGTTTGATTAGCAGGATCAAACGACCGATATCATGGAATAGCCCCGTCAGGAACTGGGTTTCACCTTTGGTGCGCTGGGTGAGCGATGCCAGTTTTTTGGCGATCAGGCCGCTATAGACGGAACGATGCCAGAAGCTGTTCATGTCGATCAGGTCGGATGGGATGTTACCGAAGACACTGGCGGTGGTGGAGGCGAAGATCAGTGAGCGCAGTTCTAGGGTGCCGATCAGGTTGATCGCTCGTGAGACCGAGTCGATTTGCGCTGGAAAGCCGTAAAAGGCGCTGTTGACCAGTTTCAGTAGCTGCGCCGATAACGCAGGGTCGTGGTTGATCACTTCGCCGATCTCTTCGATCGATGCGGTCTCGGATTCGATCAATTCATTAACCCGAATGACCACATCCGGTAGGGATAGCAGCTTGTCGATACCGTCGATTAGCTCGTTAGGGGTCATGGTTAGCTCCATCAACAAGGATTTTTTAATTTTTACAAGGTTATAGCACAGTGGGTGTGACGGCTATGTACTTTAGCGGTATGCCTGAACCTGATTTCGGCCGTTGTGCTTAGCCTGGTACAGGGCTCGATCCGCCTGTTTGAACAGGCTTTCCAGGTTCTGTACTCCGTCATCGGTCACTAGACCGGTTGATATGGTGAGGTCAATCGACTGGTTGTTGTAATGGAAAGGGTGCTCCTCTACGGCTAATCGCAACCGCTCGCTGACCAAGCCCGCCATCGCGATATCTGCGCCGGGGATGAATACAGCGAACTCTTCACCGCCAATTCTGCCGAGAATATCGTAAGGCCTAAGAATCTGGTTAAGGACCTGCACCAACGTGATCAATACCTGATCGCCGCCGGGATGGCCAAATTTATCATTGATGGTTTTAAAGTGATCGATATCGATCGCCAGTAACGCGCTGGGTTTGTTCTCCCGGCGACAGCGCCTGAGTTCTTGGATCGAGCGGGTCATGAAGTGGCGGCGATTATTGGTGCCGGTTAGATCATCGGTTTCGGCATGGTAGCGCAGCTTTTCCGTGAGTCGCTGCAGTTGCAGTTCGGTGGATTTTTGGCTGGTTATATCGGTGAAATAGACCAGCATGTGGCCATCTTCCAGCATCTGTTCGGTCAGTTGTAGCCAGCGGCCGTTCTTGGTATCGGTCTGAAATGATCGGAAATGATGCTGTCGGCGATTGCTTAGCGCATTCTCGATCCAGCTGTCGATATCGGTTGTTTCGATGTTGAGTCCGTCTGGGCTCTGGTATGCCTGAAGGCTGGCTTGGCTGAATGTCTTGCCGACAAGGGATTCGGGTCGGTCGCTAAAGAGGGCTGCGTAATTGCTGTTGGCATAGACAACCC
>JBFFKD010000162.1:0-6064 GCA_041555595.1 Motiliproteus sp. | reverse complement strand
GGTTGTCCGGGGTGACGGAATTCGCGAACGCCAGGTTCGCTAGTGTGTATTCGTGAGCGCAGTAGACCTGTGAGTCAGCTGGTAATGTACTGAGCTTGGCGAGTGAGTGGTACATCATATCGGCGGTTCCTTCAAACAAGCGCCCGCAGCCTGCGATAAACAAGGTGTCACCACAAAATAGTTGGCAGCCAGATGACGACTCTTCGATGGGGGTGTAGTAGGCGATATGGTCGAGTGTGTGGCCGGGTACTGCCTTGATCGATAATGGCTGCCCCAGCAGCTCTATCAGATCACCGTCGTTGAGTGGGTGGGTGATGCCAGCAAAGGGGCTGTCGGCGGGTCCGTAGACGGGAACTCCGTCACCACTTAGCTGGGCGATGCCGCCAGTGTGGTCTGGGTGGTGATGGGTGACCAAAATAGCGGCCAGTTTGAGGTTGTTTTGATCGAGCCAGGCGGTAACCGGTTCGCTCTGGCCGGGATCTATCGCAACGGCCAAGCCAGGCTGTTTGGGGTGTTGTAGCATCCAGATATAGTTATCCTGGAATGCAGGGACGGGATAGAGTTGATACATAGTTGCCTCATATTTCAATGCTGCTAGCGTTGTAGCTTCAGCTGACAACGGGCACACTCGGTGTCAGCGTGATAGCGATGTGAGCTATTAATAGATCTCGCTGATTCTACAATAATTGACGCCTAGGTGGTTGCAGGGATTTTGCAGTGTTTTGTCAGGCGGATGGCGCAATAGTGATTTATCTAATGGGCGTGAGTCGTGAGGAGCTAAGTGAGTGAGCTGGCTGAAACAACCTGACCTGCCGCCGTTGGTGCAGTTGCAGGGTGCGATCGTAGATTGGTTTGGTAGCGAATTGGGGCAGCAGTTGCTGGCGCATGAGCAACGCCTGCTCGATACTTTGATGCCGAAACTGTATGGCTACCACCTGTTGCAGATCGGGGTTGTGAATAACCGTGAGTTAACCGCTAAATCGCCTGCAGGGCATCGGTTTATGCTAGTGCCGCAAGTGGAACTGGGTATTCCTGAGACTGCGGTGGTGGGCGAGATGGAGTCATTGCCGATCGCCAGCGAATGTGTGGATGCGGTGGTACTGCACCATGCGCTCGATTTTGCTCAGAGTCCGCATCAGGCTTTGCGCGAGGTCGTTCGGGTTTTGCGGCCGGGTGGGCGGCTGTTGATTGTTGGTTTTAATCCGCAAAGTTTCTGGGGGCTGTATCGTCTGGCCCAATCAGGTTTTGGCCGAAAGCGACCAACCAAGGTGCCCTGGCAGGCGCACTTTATGAGTAATCGCCGTATCTATGACTGGCTTACACTTTTAGAGATGAAGCCCGAGCGGGTTGAGTACGGATTCTATCGGCCACCCTGGCAACGCAGTCGTTGGATGCAGCGGATGAGCTTTTGCGATCGCTGGGGTGAGCGCTCACGGTCCCCGAGCGGTGCGTTCTGGATTATTAGTGCCAGTAAAGAGACCTATGCTGCAACACCGGTTGGTGGTGGTTGGCGCCGACGTTTTGCGCTGCCTTTGCCTGCCGTTCAAGCGCAACGGAAAGTTGATGCGCACTCCTTTGCATCCAAGTCGGTTTCGATGAGAGGTGACGCGATTAAAAGGTGCCAGCTTCGCTCCAAGCGTGCCTCGGAGTAGCGCTGGTAACAGGCTGAATCGTTGGTAGAAACGATGGCTATAAATAAATGCTAATGGTCGCTATCAATAATAATCATTATATTTTATGTTTAACGCAGGCTAAGGTACGTGCCTAACAACAAAGTAGTCAGTCTCCCTATTCGATGGGGTTGAGTTGACTGCACCGAATTTTAAACTTCGAACAGCCAGTATCGAATTAATTTTGGAGAGCAGGTGATGGAAGCGACCAACCTAATCAACGAAGGCCTGACCCTGATGGTGTTTGGCATGGGCTTTGTTTTTGTGTTTCTGACTCTGCTGGTGTTCATCACCGGAATGATGTCGCGCCTGGTTGAGCGTTTTATTCCAGAGCCACAGCCAGTGCTAGCGACCGCGGCGCCAGCGCCGGTTGCAGCCACCGATGATGGTCAACTGGTCGCTGTTATTTCTGCCGCGATCAAACAGTATCGCTCGCGCCATCCGCGTTAACTCCATTCGAATTCCAATTCAAGATTGTTGAAAATACTAGGGCCTCACACCATGACCGATATTAAAAAACCGTTAGGAATCACTGATGTCGTGCTGCGCGATGCGCACCAATCGTTGTTCGCCACTCGTATGCGTCTGGACGACATGTTGCCGATCGCCGAGAAGCTGGATCAGGTGGGTTATTGGTCATTGGAAAGCTGGGGTGGTGCCACCTTTGATTCGTGCATCCGTTTTATCGGTGAAGATCCATGGGAGCGTATTCGCGAACTCAAGAAAGTGATGCCTAACACCAAACAGCAGATGCTGTTCCGGGCACAGAATATTCTCGGCTACCGCCATTACGCCGATGATGTGGTAACTAAATTTGTTGAGCGCGCCAAAACCAACGGTGTTGATGTGTTCCGCGTATTTGACGCGATGAACGATGCTCGTAATCTGGAAACTGCGCTCAAAGCGGTGAAGGCGTTTGACGGTCACGCTCAGGGCACTATCTCTTACACCAAGAGCCGAGTGCACACCACCGACATGTGGATCGATTACGCCAAGACGCTGGAAGATATGGGCGCCGATTCGATCTGTATCAAGGATATGTCCGGTATCCTGACGCCTTATGATGCTTTTGATCTGGTGTCGCGCTTGAAGGCTCAGACCGATCTGGAGGTGCAGTTGCACGCACACGCGACTTCCGGCTTGTCCGACATGACGATCCTCAAAGCTGTTGAAGCGGGTATCGACCGGGTTGATACGGCGATCTCGTCAATGTCGATGACCTACGGTCACAGTGCCACAGAGTCAGTCGTTGCGGCACTCGCTGGAACCGATCGTGACACCGGGCTGGATCTGTTGAAGTTAGAAGAGATTGCGGCTTACTTCCGCGAAGTACGGAAGAAATACGCCAAGTTTGAAGGCTCTCTTAAAGGGACCGATTCACGCATTCTGGTCGCTCAAGTACCGGGCGGTATGTTGACCAACATGGAAGGGCAGCTCAAAGAGCAGGGCGCAGCGGATAAGTTTGACGAGGTGTTGGCTGAGATCCCACGCGTTCGTGAAGATCTGGGTTTGATCCCGCTGGTGACGCCAACCTCGCAGATTGTTGGTACTCAGGCTGTTCTGAATGTATTGACTGGCGAGCGTTACAAGAGCATCTCCAAGGAGACTGCGGGTATTTTGAAAGGTGAATACGGTGCCGCTCCAGCTGAGTACAACGCCGAGCTGCAAGCGCGCGTACTTGAAGGTGCTGAAGCGATTACCTGCCGCCCTGCCGATCTTCTCGAGCCTGAATTGGACAAGTTGACCGACGAGCTACGCAAGCTGTCGAAAGATAACGGTTTCCGAATGGATACCGGTGAGCGTGAAATCGATGATGTTCTGACGTACGCACTGTTCCCGCAGATCGGTCTGAAATTCCTTGAAAATCGCGGCAATCCCGATGCGTTCGAGCCAGCACCGACGCTTGCAGATGCACAGCCCGCCGCGGCACCTGTGGCGGCCGGCCAGGAAGATGTGTTCACCGTTAATGTTAACGGTCAAAGCTATGTGGTTCAGGTTGCTGAAGGTGGCGACGTATCGGCCTTGGCGCCTGTGGGCGGTACCTTAGCTCCTGTTGCAGCTGCCGCACCTGCGGTACCGGCTACCGCTGGTGAGCCCGTGGCTGCGCCGCTGGCGGGTAATATTTGGAAAGTTGAGGTTAGCGCAGGTCAGCAGATCCAGGAAGGCGATGTGCTGATCATCCTTGAGGCGATGAAGATGGAGACCGAGGTGCGTGCAGCACGAGCTGGTACTGTCGTTTCGACCTCGGTTAAAGAAGGCGATTCAGTGGCGGTAGGCGATACCCTGCTGACACTGGCATAAGGGCTGAGTTGTCATGGATAAGTTAATCCTGCTGTTTACCAGCTCTGGTCTGTTCAACTTGCAGCTCGGTCAGGCGGTGATGATCGCCGTTGGTCTGCTGTTGTTGTTCCTGGCAATTAAGAAAAACTTCGAGCCGTTGCTGCTGGTACCGATCGGGTTTGGCGGCATTCTAGCCAACATTCCCGAAGCGGGGCTGGCCTTCTCGGCGGTCGAGAATGCGCTCCACCTCGGTGGCCCAGAGGTGATCAATGCGATCGCACAAGCGCTTGGCCTTGATGCCGGTGCTGATACGATGGCGATCAAGGCGGCTTACGGTAGCAGTGATGCGGCGTCGCATCTGCTGGCCGTTCAGACCGCGCTGGATGCCAACTTCAACAACGGCATGTTGTATAACTTCTACACCATATCGATCGCCAGTGGTGCTGCACCGCTGCTGATCTTTATGGGGGTCGGTGCGATGACCGATTTTGGACCATTACTGGCCAACCCGAAGACTCTGTTCCTTGGCGCTGCGGCGCAGTTTGGTATCTTCGCCACCGTGTTGGGCGCCGTCGGCCTGACTGCGATGGGGGTGATGGACTTCAGTATCAAGGACGCTGCTGCTATCGGTATCATCGGCGGTGCTGACGGCCCAACCGCGATCTACGTTGCCAGCTTGCTGGCGCCGCATCTGCTTGGTGCCATTGCTGTTGCCGCATACTCCTATATGGCGTTGGTACCGATGATCCAGCCGCCGATCATGCGTCTGCTGACTACCGAGTCGGAGCGTAAGCTCCAGATGACTCAGCTGCGTCATGTCAGCAAGACCGAAAAGATCTTCTTCCCACTGTTGCTGTTGATTCTGGTTGCGATGTTGCTGCCCGATGCGGCGCCGCTGTTGGGGATGTTCTGTTTTGGTAACCTGATGCGCGAGTGTGGTGTGGTGGAACGTTTAAGCGACACTGCTCAAAATGCGTTGATCAATATCGTGACCATCTTCTTGGGGTTGTCGGTCGGCTCCAAGCTGAGCTCCGATAAGTTTCTGGATCTCAACACATTGGGGATTTTACTGTTGGGTATGGTCGCTTTCGCGATCGGTACCGCGTGCGGTGTCTTGATGGCTAAGCTGATGAATAAGTTCAGCAGCACTCCGATCAATCCGCTTATCGGATCGGCTGGAGTCTCGGCGGTGCCGATGGCAGCCCGGGTATCGAATAAGCTGGGACTGGAAGCCAATCCGCAAAACTTTCTGTTGATGCACGCGATGGGGCCAAACGTGGCGGGTGTTATCGGTTCGGCGGTAGCTGCCGGTGTGATGATCAAGTTTGTTGGTTGATCTAATCGGCATTAGACACACATAAAGGGCCTGTATGGCCCTTTTTTGTGGTTGAGAAACGGTGATAACAGGACCCATTAGCGATGAAGATGACACTGCGCCAGCTATCTCTGTTTGTTTGTGTTGCTCGCCATATGAGCTATACCAAGGCTGCCGAAGAGATGCATCTGACCCAACCGGCCGTCAGTATTCAGATCAAGCAACTCGAAGGCCACGTTGGTCTATCACTGTTTGAATATATAGCCAAGAAACTCTACCTGACCGACGCTGGGCGTGAGTTACTGCAGGCCTGTGATGATATCTTTTCTCGGATGGATAGTCTGGAGATGGCGCTGACCCAGATGAAAGGGGGGATGCATGGAAGTCTGCGGATCGCTACAGTTACCAGCGCTAACTACTTTGCACCGCACCTTATAGGTGAGTTCAACAGGCACTATCCCGATGTCGAAATGAGTTTGGTTGTGACCAACCGCAATAGCGTATTGCAGCGGCTGGCTAATAATGAGGATGATCTGGTGCTGATGGCGCAGGTGCCTAAGGATATGAAGCTAAAAGCTTATCCTATCCTCGATAACCCGATGATCCCTGTCGTAGCACCAGATCACCCGCTAGCCGGTAAGAAAAAAATACCGATAGAAGCGCTAGTCAATGAACGTTTTCTGAGCCGTGAAAAAGGCTCAGGTTCGCGCAAGGCGGTGGAAGATCATCTCAAAGAGCAAGGAGTGAAATTCCCCCGCATTATGGATTTGGGGAGTAGTGAGACTATCAAGCAAGGGGT
>JBFFKD010000161.1:0-6148 GCA_041555595.1 Motiliproteus sp. | reverse complement strand
GATGGCGATCTTTTGTCTAGCGTTGAACCTGAAGGATCTAAAACAACGACTGGGTGATATTAGGGTGGCTTATTGCTACGACGGTGCACCTGTGACTGCACGCGACCTAAAAGTACATGGGGCGATGGCAGTGCTGCTAAAAGACGCCTTTCAACCCAATCTAGTACAGACGTTGGAGCATACACCGGCCTTTGTTCATGGTGGCCCGTTCGCCAATATCGCCCATGGTTGCAACTCGCTAATATCGACCAAGCTGGCGTTGAAATTGAGCGATTATGTGGTCACAGAAGCGGGTTTTGGTGCCGATTTGGGTGCCGAAAAATTCTTTAATATTATCTGCCGCAAGTCCGATCTGCGCCCCGATGCGGTGGTGCTGGTTGCCACGGTACGGGCTCTGAAATTCCACGGCGGAGTGCCGCTCGAGCAACTCGGCAATGAAGACGTGGCGGCGGTCGAGCGTGGCGTCGAAAATTTACGTAAGCATATTGAGAATGTGCACCAGTTTCATCTTCCGGTGGTGGTGGCGGTGAACCGGTTCAGTGGCGATAGCAACGCTGAACTTGAGTGCGTCAAAGACCAGTGTGACTATCTGGGTGTGCCTGTTATCGCATGCAATAACTGGGCAGAGGGTGGTGCTGGAGCGACCGAGCTGGCACGGGCTGTGGTGGAGCGAGCCGAGCAGCATACCGGTAACTTTCGGCTACTTTACAGCGATGAGGATTCTTTGTGGCACAAGATCAAAACCATCGCTCAGAAAATCTACGGCGCTAACGATATCCTGGCGGATAAGAAGTTACGCGATAAAATCAAGGCGCTGGAGCAGCAGGGCTATGGCCCATTGCCGATCTGCATGGCCAAGACCCAGTACAGTTTCTCCACCGATCCGGCGCTCAAAGGACGACCGCAGAACTTTGATGTGCCGTTGCGCGATGTTCAGTTAGCAGCAGGCGCTGGCTTTATCGTGGTATTGACCGATAACGTGATGACGATGCCGGGGCTGCCGAAAACGCCATCGGCTGAGTTGATCGATATGGATGACGACGGGATCGTTAGTGGCTTGTTTTAACCCCGCTCGGCCGTATCTAAAGACTTAAGGGGTTCGATCAAGCTCTGCGCTTTGTGTTGTTGGCTGTCGATCGCTTGTGATACGCCCATTTGGGTCAATTCTGCTACCAAACGTTCATTTGATGAGCTGACGATAATTGGCAGATCGGGTGCTGCTTGCTTGATTGAGTGTGCAACCAATCGAATTCGTTGTTCGTTGGTCATGGCGATGATGATGGCCCGGGCTTGATCCACCTTCAGCCCTTCCAAAAACTGGCGCCGACTGGCGTTGCCGAATAGAACCGGCAGTCCTTTGGATTTTGAATCGACAAAGGCTGAGGCATTGTGCTCAATTCCTGAATAGGGGATCTGTTGCTGTTCGAGCAGCTCGCCGACCTGCTGGCCGAGCTTTCCGAAGCCACAGATCACCACCTGTTGCTGGGCTATCTGGATGGAATGCACTTCATCGCTAGCGGTATCTTCGTCCGAGGTGTTGATCAGCAGGTCGGTGATCCTATCGAGGTAGCGATATAAGAACGGTGTCAGCATCATGGTGAAGACGATCGCCATCACCAATATCTGGCCACGATCGGGCTCCATAAAGAGGTTGTTGGCCTGCGCCGTTTCAAACACCACGAACGAAAATTCACCACACTGGGATAGGATCAGCGCGCTTTTGAGTGAGGCGCGGGCGCCGTTGAACAGACGCATCAGGCCAAACAGGACCAATGTTTTGATCGCCAAAAGTCCTACCATCACAGCCACGATAGCCACTAAGTTGTCCGCGACAAATAGTGGATTAACCTGCATGCCGACGGTGATGAAGAATACCCCGAGCAGTAAGTCTCGAAACGGGGTCAGATCCGCTTCGACCTGATGTTTATAGTGGGTCTCGGCGATCACCATACCGGCTAGGAACGCACCCAAGGAGAAGGAGAAGCCGAGTGTATGTGCAAGTTGGGCTGAACCGATGACAAACACTAGGATGGCGCCGATAAACAGTTCACTGGAGCGGCTGCCGATCACCTGATCCATCAGATAGGGGGTAACAAAACGTGCGGCCACGAACAGCAGCACAAAGATGATGGCACCGTCGATCACGACATCCAGCAGCAGCTCCGGAACGCTTTCATGGGTGCTGGAAAAGATGGATACCATCAACAGCAGCGGAATCACGGCGATATCCTGAAACAGCAGCACCCCGACCGCATTGCGGCCATAGCTGTGACCGGTCTGACGATTTTTGGTCAGCAAGTTGAGTACTATTGCGGTGGAGGAGAGTGCTAGTGCCAGGCTGACGATAAGATTGACCGCAGGCTCAGCGGCAAAGCCCCAGTGACCGATGGCAAAAAAGGCGGCCGCGGTGACAGCCATCTGTAGCGGCCCGAAGATGAACACCTCTTTCTTCATCAGCCGCAGTTTTTGCGGTGAAAACTCCAGCCCGATGGTAAACATCAAAAACACGATACCGAACTCGGCGATCATGCCGAGGCTAGCGTTGTGCTCTAGGTCGAAGCCAAAACCGACCGCCATGCCGGTGATGATGTAGCCGATCACCGACTCAACCTGCAATTTTTTTAGCAGCACATTGAGCACCAGCGACACACCGCCACAGATCAGAATAAGGGTAATAATGTTGTCCATAACTCGCCTAAATTAAAAATCCTTGAATGCGGTTGCCGAGCTATTTTATGGGGTTATCGAAATATATCGAGTGTTATCTAGGATATTGTTCTCGTTGAGCTAGAGTCGATCACATTAGCGCAAGTAGTTTGAGGCTCGATCGTGGCAAGCCGAATCGCCCCGATCCTAGCCTCTAGGTAAACCATGCTCCGGTACGACTATCGTTAATGACGAAGGGCTACGCAATGGGTTGCTCGACCAGAGATTGCTCCGCTTTGGTCAACCTTTCGGCCAAATAGTTCAGCAGCAGACCATAGGCGGGCAGGAAAAGCAGCAAACTGATCGCCAGTTTAAAGCCGTAATCGACCATCGCGATCTCTGTCCAGTTGGCCGCCATAAAGGCATCAGGGCTCTGATAAAAAGCGATGGCAAAAAATGCCAGCGTATCGAGGCCGTTGCCGAGTACCGTCGAGCAGGCTGGAGCGATCCACCAGCGCCGGTTAGTTCTAAGCTTGTTAAATACCTGCACGTCGACGATCTGTCCCAACAGATAAGCCATAAAGCTGGCGATGGCGATCCGGGCCACAAACAGGTTTAGCTCGGCCAGTTGTTCGAACCCCTGCCAAGCGCCCTGATAAAAAAGTACCGACAGCGAGTATGAGAGCAGTAGCGCGGGTAACATCACTCGGAAGATGATGCGGCGAGCCAGGGCTGCGCCAAAAATTCGAACGGTCAGGTCGGTCGCCAGGAACACAAAAGGAAAGCTAAATGCCCCCCAGGTAGTGTGTAGATCGAACAGGGTAAATGGTAGCTGCACCAGATAGTTGCTGGAGGCGATAATCAGTAGGTGAAATAGCACCAGCAGATAGAGAGCTTTGCGAAGTTGAAATGGAGTAAAGGATGACATGCTGAGCCTTTTTGTCATTGGGGGCGAGGGAACCCAAATTGCGATCAGTGGCCTGTTATGGCGCGTAAGGCGGGGCATTATAGAGTAAACGGAAAAATTGTATACAAGGATGCATAAGAGGGATCTATGGCCCCTAGTACGATGGTTTGTTGCTTAGATGTTGGCAAACAGGATTCACACAATAGCCGCAAAGGTGAGTGGCTTCTGATGCTTCATCCTCGTCATCCAAGCCGGCCAACTCCACCGGCATGGGCGGTTGAGGCGTTGCAACGTCGTTGTTTAACAGGTTAGATGGCGCCCAGGGTTAGCCAATAATGAATTAACTCCCACAACCGTTTTATGATGCTCTCGCGCTTATGATTCTCTACATCGCCGAAAAACCGAGCCAGGGGCGAGCGATTGCAGCAGCCTTACCTAGGCCGCACCGTTCCGGCGACGGCTTTATTGAGCTTGGCAATGGTGATTGTGTTAGCTGGTGTATCGGTCATCTGCTGGAGCAGGCTGAACCCGATGCATATGACCCGGCGTTGAAGAGGTGGCAGCTTGAGCCGCTGCCGATCGTACCGTGCGAGTGGCTACTTCAGCCCAAGCCTAAAACCCGCAAACAGCTCAGCGTGTTGCGTAAACTGGTTAAACAGGCCGACAGTCTGGTCCATGCTGGTGATCCAGATCGAGAGGGACAGTTACTGGTCGACGAGGTGTTGTCGTTCCTGAAAGTACCGGCTGCCAAACTTAAAACCACCCAACGGCTGCTGGTCAGTGATCTGAACATCAGTGCTATTCAGCGCTCGTTAGCCAAGCTGCGGTGTAATCATGAGTTTGTACCCCTGTCGGTATCGGCGCTGGCGCGATCGCGCGCCGATTGGCTGTACGGCATTAATCTGACCCGCGCTTATACATTGCAGGGTCGCAAGGTGGGTTATCAGGGGGTGCTGTCGGTCGGGCGGGTACAGACGCCGCTGCTGGGATTGGTGGTGCGGCGTGATCGTGAGATCGACCAGTTTGTCAGCCAACCTTTCTATCAGGTCTGGGCCGAGCTTGAAACCGAACGGGGCGAGCGTTTCAAGGCTAAATGGCAGCCTAGTGACGCCTGCACCAAATATCTCGACGATGAGGGGCGGTTGTTGTCGCAGCCGCTGGCCGATAACGTTGTGGGGCGTATCAGCGCTAAAGCGGCTGTCGTCAGTCAGCTTGATAAGACATTAAAAAGGCAATCGCCGCCGTTGCCGTACAATTTGTCGGCGCTGCAGATCGATGCGGCTAAACGGTATGGTCTCAGTGCCCAACAGGTGCTTGATGGCTGCCAGAGTCTGTATGAACGGCATAAACTAATCACCTACCCGCGTTCTGATTGCCGATACCTACCGGTCGAACACTTATCCGAGGCTGTTCATGTCACCCAAGCGATCGCTGCCAACGCCTCGGCGTTGGTTACCGCCGTTGCCGGTGCTGATCTGTCACTCAAAAGCAACGCCTGGAACGATGCCAAGGTCGACGCCCACCACGCTATCATTGCCACTGGTAAACGAACGGAGCTAGCCAAACTGTCCAAATCGGAACAGCGGTTGTATCAGCTGATCGCCCGTCAGTACCTGTTCCAGTTCTATCCGCAGCACCAGTACTACCAGACGGTGGCTGAATTCGAGATAGAAGGAGGTCGGTTTGTCGCTAAAGCACGTCAAATTGAACAGCAGGGCTGGAAGGCACTAATGACGGCGCGCTCTGATCGTCAAGGCGACAACACAGGGACAACTGACGATGACGCGCTGCTGCCGCCGTTACAGCAGGGGCAGGGTCTGCTGTGTGTAGCGGGTCAGCGAATCGATAAGCAGACCCAGCCGCCGAAACCGTTTACCGATGCGACCTTGTTGGCGGCAATGACGGGTATCGGCCGTTTTGTCGAAGATCCGCAGATCAGAAAGATACTCAAAGAGACCGACGGTCTGGGTACCGAAGCTACCCGAGCCGGCATTATCGAGTTACTGTTCAGGCGCAAGTTTTTGACCCGGCAGGCCAAACACATTCGTAGCACTGAGGCCGGTCGAGGTCTGATCAATAGTCTGCCCGCACAGTCAACCACGCCCGATATGACCGCTCAATGGGAGGCGACGCTGGAGGCGATCTGTCAGCGTCAGGCCAGTTACGACGGCTTCATGCAACCACTGGTCGCCACTATCAATACGTTGATCGATAACGCCAAGCAGAATTTGCCAACCGGGTTGGCAGGGGTTAAATCACCGGTCCCCTTTAAACGTCGTAAGGTCTCTAGACGACGTACATCCTCAAGTAACAACCCCCAAGGTTAATTACCCGCGATCTGTGAGATAGCTCAGGTTAACGGCTGTGGCTTGGTATTACAGCCACAGACACAGTGTTGGTGTAATCGAGCCGAGCCCCAAACTACTTCTGAGTTTGAAGTTCGATCTCTATTTGCTCAAGCAGAATCTGCTGCCAATCTGGCGGGTAATTAAGCGCAGAAAAAACTGGCTCGCTGATAATCTCAACCTCTGTCTCCCGAGGCGTCACGGCTTTGAAAAATACCGAGATGCGTTCGCCCCAGCTCAACAAGCTGAT
>JBFFKD010000160.1:0-6156 GCA_041555595.1 Motiliproteus sp. | reverse complement strand
GGATGGTGAGCAGTATATCGCTATCGTTTCCGGTTGGGGGGGGGCGGTTCCTCTGTGGGGTGGCGAAGTGGCCAAACGGGTTAAGCACCTGAATCAGGGGGGGACTGTCTGGACCTTCAAACTGCCGAAGAAGGACGAGCTGGCTGCGCGCTAACCCCATCACAACTGTTTAGCTGATCGCCCAAGGCGGTGCCCATCGTAGGATGGCACCGCCTTTTTTGATGTTTTTTCCGACCCGGTGTGTCTGATAAGAAGTAACCCAATGATTAAATTCAAGTTTAGCGGTGTGATGGCCGCACTGCTGAGAGCTGGGTCGTTCAGACGCATGCAAGAACCGCTATTTCTAATAAAAAGGCTCTGTCGGAGTATGTTGTTAAGGTGAGTAGATCCGTAGAGGCTGCTTTGACCGCTTTATCTACGTTGTATACGCTTACTTGTGGCTAGAGTCGGCTGTCGATGAAACCGACTTTCACTGCGCCGTGAATGCTATCAATCCGCTGCTTGCTGCTACCAAGATATAAGGCAACCTGATCATGCCCGTTTTCGCCCCCCCCCAAAAAAATTTGGAACTCATCGCTGAAATTAGTGCCTTAAGAGCACTATTGCCATGCACTCCCTTATGGGGATGGCCCTAACTAGAGTCTTATTCTCGGGAAACGCTAAATCACATGTTAAAACGGCTCGGAATACCTTTCGCTATTATCGTCGCCTTGTCCGCAGGCATCTTTATCACTACCCAATCTATGATAAATCCCATGAGTGCAGATCTGTCGGTTGTCGGCCAGGGTAGACCGTCTTTGGTACTAGGATTCGAAAGCTATTCTCCGGCTGGCGGCGATGCCCTCAATCGCCTTAACGCAGTTCGGGGTGACTATGAAGATCGAATGGTGTTTGTGGTGGCCGACCTAGGAACGCCTCAGGGGCAGACATTTGCACGTCAGTACAATTTGCGGGATGGAGTCGCTATATTCATATCCCCCGATGGTAAACCGGTAAAAATAGCCTCTATCCCTGCCGATGAGCAGATGCTACGCCAGCAACTTGACAGCAGACTAGCACGGGTTGAACGCTGATTCGTGAGTGTTTTTTAATGACTGTCGTCGTCTACTAAAACCGGACTACCTAAATATGATCCGTACCAGCCAGAATGGACACTGACCTAAGCGACATGTTGTGATTCAAACTCTTCTGGGCTGAGATAGCCCAAAGCACTGTGTCTTCTGGTGCGGTTGTAATCTACCTCAATGTATTCGAACACGGCTTGCCGCATCGTTTCTCGGTCCATGATCGGCTCGTACAGCACAGCCTCGACCTTGAGCGAACCAAAGAAACTCTCAACACAGGCATTATCCCAGCAGTTGCCTTTGCCACTCATGCTCTGCCGCTGCCTGTTATCTGCAATGATTTTTCGATACGCGCCTGAGCAATACTGACTGCCTCGGTCGCTATGAACGAGCAGCTTGAAGAAATTTATCAAGCACACGCTAACTGTCAGGAAGTGCAATTTTCAGCTCACTTAACGACCAGTGGGCCTTCATCCTAGGAAAGAACAACTCGAATTTAGAGACTAGTTAGTACTGGCGTTCGGATTGTTCGCATGGCAGAGGCTAATCAGTCGGCAGTCAAGCTGTTGCAGCTATTCGCTATTCGAACGGATGAAGGCCGAGCCAATTAGTTGCGATGACGGCAGACATGATGAATGCCCGCTTAGCAGGCATTGTTTAGGACCGCTAAAGGCTTAGCTGTCGTGTTCGGGAAGATAGAAGCCGACCCCGAGAACATAGTCACCGACCTTGTGAATTCGGGAGAATTTATGCTCGACATCGTTGGTTTTACGGTTCAGCCATTCGTACTCGATAATACCGTAGCCGATACGATCGGCTAGCTTGAGTATCTCCTGGCCGATCATCTTGCCGGTGGCGTCAGCGATGTTGCTCAGGTTTTGGCCGACCAGCCCAGGGTTAGCACCTGAAGCCATATAGGTGCCTGTCATATCCACAGCGAAGATATACAGATCGTTCTGAACAAAACCGGCTTGCGGATCATTGAACTTGGCGAAGGCCTTCTCACCGCCTTGATTCTGCAACACTTCGATAGCGTTGTTGAGCAGCAGTTGTGCCTGGCGTGAGGTGCCACGCTCGGATGCGCTGCTGCTAAGAGCAAATAGTGTTAGCACAGTCCCTGTAATGACCCGTATCAGGGTGGTTCGCATCGGGTAGGTCGATTGAGTCATAGTCGTATCCTTATAAATACTGTTGATAGTACCGTTGAGGATGCGACCCGAACGCGGTGACAACAATAGAACCATCAGGCCGAATGACTACGACTTCGGTACCAAATGATCAATTTTGGCGATATGCCACCGCAGTTGCAGGTGTTAGAAGCAGCCTTGAGGCAGCTGCAGGAGACGTTATCAGGTGCGGTTACTGTTGGTTGGCACGAATGTTCACCATACATCATGGCTGTCACGGCCGGGAAAAGATGTTGTCTCCTTGTTGGTCGATCATCTCTTTCGCCTTACGTAAGCTTATCTCGATGCAACTCTGCCGGCTGCTCATCTCATCGGCGCGGATCAGTTGATGGCTACGATCGTCCTTGCTGATGGTCGCGGCCACCCGGTACATCGATCCGTTCTTGATTGGGGCCGGCGTGATCACAAACCCCAGATAATCTTCACTGTTTTCTGCTGCCGACTGGCCCTGATCTGATACAGATCCGGCCGCCCCAAACAGGGCTTTAATGCTGGAGAGAATACTCATTGTTTGCGCCTGACTAGGGGGTTAAAACGGCTCCGAGCTATCTTTACCGCTCAGCTCCTCGTCGATAAATTTCTGCACGAATTGTTGGCCACGACGCGAGGTGTTGACCAGCCAGGCGCCGATCAATGCGCCAAGCGACAGGCTGACCAAGCGGAATTCAGGAAAGCCCAGCGCTAATAACAGTGCGATCGGTACCACGATTGCCAAGCCAACCATCGCCCGTTTGTGTAGCTTTTTCTTCAATTCTAGAGCGTCGGTTTGGTTGTTGATACCGATGCTTTGCAGCGATTGTTTCAATGATTCGTAATCGCGTTGGCGTTGGCTTTCTAGCCGTCCGAAAGGGTCGTTGATATTCATCGATTAGTTGGCGTTCCATATCGAGGGTTGAGTTGGGATGTTATAAGCAGGCGAGATTATACGCTGACTGTTTGAGTATGGGCTATTGGGATGTTGACCCTAGGGGAGATGGGATAGGCTTAAATGTAACAGCTAATCCGAAAGCAGATGCGTTTGGTGGTGATCTAGCCGCAACGGGCTTCTCGACAAACAATGACAACGAGGTGCTGTTGCTGCGTGACGGGTGGTGAGAGTCGGGCGCTTTTGTGGAGGTTTTTTGATCGAAATGTGGTGGTTGATTACTGTAACAGCTCTTTCTGAGCGTCTTATTCGTCGACCCACACCCAACGCAGCGGTTCGCCGAAATCATCATAGAGCATCTTCTTTCGCGGTCTTTTGGTGCGATTGACCGAGGGGGGGAGGGACTTTGTTTTCTTACGGGCTTCGATGGTGGCGACTACATCGACCACCGGGGTCCGGCTATCGCGCGATTGCTCGACGAAGGGACGGGAGCCCTGGTTGTTGCCGTCGATCCGACCGCTGACTCCTCGCGCTACGCTGATCACCTGGCCGCCGCGAGCAAGATAATCCTGCAGCTGCTGCTCCATCTCGTGTCGTATTTGAGCTTTGGTGGGTAGGGCTTTCATGGCAATTGGGCATGTATTAATAGCAATCGGCTAGTATACCTCAAATCAACCTATCCGCCGACCATCGTTACTACGGCGCAAAGCTAAGTCGTTGCTTGAAGCTGCGGTTTTTTGGGTATTGACGCCCTTATCTCAAACTAGAGCGGTCTACCCTGTAGAAGGTAGCAACAACTATGGCGTCAGCCTGGCTGTGATGGATGACGGGGCCAATCAATGCGATGCTAGCTATGACGTTTAACCAACTGCTGGAACAGTCTATTGTCTGTCCTTATTGCGGCAGCGATTGTAGCGTGCTGATCGATCGGTCGCAGCAACCCGACCAACAGTACGTCGAGGATTGCCAGGTCTGCTGTCAGCCGATGTTGCTGACGGTATTGGTCGATAGCACCGGTGGGGTGGCGCTGTCGGTGCAACAAGAGAATGAGTAGCAGCAATGATAACAGATCGGATTAGAGGGGAAGTATCGATGACCGGCAAGCGCTCCAGGTACCGCGTTGTGATGGCTGTTGCTGTACTGATGATAGGGTTGAATTTGACCGCACAGGCAAAATCGGTGGTTCGGCAGCAATTGGATGGCGTCAGCTTCACAGTGGAGCAACTGGCTGAAGGTTTAGGTGTGCCCTGGGGTATGGCCTTTATTGGCGCCAAGCAACTATTGGTAACCGAGCGGCAGGGGCGAATCAGTCTGTTAGATACCGCTACCGGCCAGCGTCATACAGTCACTGGGGGGCCGCAGGTGCTGGCAAGCGGGCAGGGAGGTCTGCTCGATGTGGCGGTGCCGCCAGACTATTCGAGCGACGGCTGGATCTACTTTACCTACAGCAAGCCGGTCAATGGCGAGGGTGCCACCACGCTGGCGCGGGCTAAATTGCAGAGGCTAGGGGCGCAGCAATTAAAACTGACTCAGTGGCACGATCTCTTGGTGACCCGTTCCACCAGCGATACCGGTCGCCACTACGGCAGTCGCATCGTTTTCGATAATAAAGGGTATCTGTTTTTTGGTGTCGGTGACCGGGGGGAACGCCCCAATGGTCAAGACCTGAACACGCATGCCGGCTCTATTGTGCGATTGCATCGAGATGGCAGGGTGCCCACGGACAATCCTTGGATCGGCCAAGATAATGCGTTGCCGGAGGTCTGGAGCTATGGCCATCGCAATCCGCAAGGATTGGCGTTTGATTACCAGTATCAGCGTCTGTGGGAGGTAGAGCACGGCCCTCGCGGAGGTGATGAGCTGAATCTGATCGAACCGGGCCGCAATTACGGTTGGCCGGTGATCTCCTACGGAAAGGAGTATTGGGGCCCGATCAGCGTCGGCGAAGGCACCCATAAACCGGGAATGGAGCAGCCGGTAAAAATCTATATTCCCTCTATCGCTCCAGGCAGTTTAATGCTGTATCGCGGCGCTGCTTTTCCGGCCTGGCACGGCAGCCTTTTTATCGGTGCGCTTAAACTCGAGCACCTGAATCGATTGGTGCTCGATACCGAAGGTAATGTGCTCGCCGAGCAACGGCTACTAGAATCTCTGGGTGAGCGGATACGTGCCCTAGCGCAAAGTCCTGAGGGGTGGATCTACCTGTCGACCGACAGTGGCAAAATACTCAGGATTCGGCCTTAATCGATCCCTGTTTGGAGGTATATTAGTGGGATTTACAGTCATCGATAACGAATCGTCATAGCAGAAGGAATCTTTTCGTGGATATGGATTTAACCCTGAATCAGGCTCGGGTGATCGGTTGCTTGATCGAAAAAGAGATCACCACGCCCGATCAGTACCCGCTATCGCTTAATGCGCTGACGTTGGCCTGCAATCAAAAGAGTAACCGTGAACCGGTAATGAGCCTGGCAGAGACCGAGGTGCAGGAGGTGATCGATCAGCTCACCAAGAAACGGCTATTGACCGATGAATCAGGGTTTGGCAGTCGGGTGGTTAAATACAAACACCGCTTTTGTAATACGGAATTCGGCGAGCTAAAGCTACGACCACAGGAGCTTGGCATCATCACAGTGCTGTTCCTGCGAGGCTCACAAACCCCCGGGGAGCTGCGCAGCCGTACCAACCGGTTGTGTCAGTTTAGCGACGTCAATGAGGTGGATACGGTGTTGCAGAGGCTTGCCGATCGTGACGATGGCCCTTTGGTCGCCTGTTTACCGCGTGAGCCAGGCAAGCGTGAATCACGTTATATGCACCTGTTCAGTGGTGGTGCGCCTGAGGATGCGGGGCTTTCGATCGTTTCTGAGGTAATTGTGCCTTGTACTGGTAATACCGATAGCGACCAGCGTTTGATCGCGTTGGAAGCCGAAGTCGCAGATCTGCGCCAGCAACTGCAGAGGATGAAGGCGCAGTTGGATGAGCTGTTTGAGTGAAGCGGCAATCGAAGCTGCTTTGTGAGCATAAAAAGATTCGGCTGCGG
>JBFFKD010000159.1:0-6183 GCA_041555595.1 Motiliproteus sp. | reverse complement strand
CTCTTCGGGCACCTGCTGTTCTCGCTCCTGATCCTTCTCTGTCATCGCTCCCACCCTTTGAGTCTTCCTCAGCCGCCCTCTGTGAGCCGAGCTATGGCGCGTTCAACGGCCTCGTTTTCGCCTTTGAGCACCAGGACATCACCCGCTCGTAGTCGGGTATCCAGCAACCGACCGGGCACTCGGATAGCGCCGCGGTGAACATCCACCAACGCCACGCCAAGCTGCTCCAGCCCCAGCTCCTGTGCGCTGCAGCCGTTCGCAAAGTGGCCCTCCCTCAGCAGCACCGAGCGATTCTGTACGGGATAATCCAACGCCTGGGTGGAGGATTTATCACCTTGCGCCGAGTGAAAGAACGACCGTAGCGGCGCGTAGTCCAGGGCGCGAATCTCATTCATGCGCGCTTCGACCTGCGATGGCGCTGTGTCCAACATGATTAACATCTGCCCTGCGAAGGCGAGACTGCTTTCCAGGCCCACAGGAAATACCGTAGCGCCGGCCTCCAGCAGTGCCTCGTCATGCCTGCCTTGGGTACTGAGTGCCAGAATCGGCAGTTCCAGGCCGAGACTCCTCACATGGCCAGCGATACGCTCGGCAATTGCCGCATCACCAAGCGTAATCGCCAGCGCACTGGCGCGCTCGATACCGGCGGCACGCAACACACCGGGCTGGGCCGCATTGCCGTATAGCACCGGATCTCTGGCGGCCGCGGCCTGGCGAACGCATTCAGGGTCGAGATCGAGTGCGGTGGCGGCGATACCTGCATCGGTCAGGATCTGGAGCAGATTCTGTCCCAGGCGACCGTAGCCGCAGATGATCACATGCTGATTGAGCTCCCGGTTCGCGGCGGCGATAGAGGCCTCCGCCGGTAAGGTTTCATCACCCCGGCCACGGGGCAATAGCTTGACCGTGAGCGGCTGGTTAAAACGCAGCACAACCGGCGCCATCAGCATGCTCAGGATGATGCCCACCAGCAGCGGCTGAGCAACCTGAGTATTGATCACCCCGAGTCCCAGAGCGGTAGCTACAACCATCAGTCCGAACTCTCCGCCCTGGGCCAGGCAGATGGATGAACGCCAGGCATCGGTCTTGCTATTTTTCAGGGCACGCACCAGTGGCACCAGAATCAAAGGCTTGGCAATTACCAGTGCAAACAGCGTCAGGGCCACGGCAGCCGGCTGCGCAGCTATGACTTGCGGATCGACCTGCATGCCGATGGATACAAAGAACAGACCCAGCATCAGGTCGCGGAACGGTCGGATGTCGGCCTCGATCTGGTGTCGAAACAGGGTCTCGCCCAACAGCATCCCAGCCATAAAGGCGCCTAGGGTTGGTGACAGGCCGGCTAGGGTCGATAGGCCGGCAGCCGCGACAGCCATCAACAGGGCCGTGAGCATGAACAGTTCTAGCGACCGGGTGGATGCCACCCAGTGTAAAACCGGCGGCAAGCCCCAGTGCCCGACCCACACCAAGCCTAGAAACACCAGAACCGCCTTAGCCAGTGCCAGTGCCAGAGCCCCTCCCAGCTGAACGGGCTCGAGTGCCAGGATCGGTATCGCCACCAGCAGCGGAACAGCAGCAAGATCCTGAAACAGTAAGATAGCGGTCGCCACCCGACCATGGGGTGCCGGTAGCTCCATCTGCTCACCGAGTTGTTTGAGCACGATCGCCGTTGACGACAGGGCCAGGGCGACACCGATCAGCAGTGCCTGAGGCGGCGTCAACCCCACTGCCAAGCCGGTCAGCCCGAACAACGATGCGGTCAAGACGACTTGGGCACCACCCAGGCCCAGCACCAGTCGCTTTGCTCCTAGCAACCGTGGTAGCGAGAACTCCAAGCCGATGGTGAACATCAGCAGTATCACGCCAAGCTCCGCGAACCGCTGGGTGGACGTTCCGTCCGGCAGCCAGCCGGCACCCGAAGGGCCGACTAGAACACCGGTCGTCAGGTAGCCGATAATGGGCGACAAACCAAAACGCTGACACAGGGCCACCAATGCCGTGCCGACGGCCAGCACGATAATCAGTTGCAACGCGACAGTGTGTTCCATACTCACCTATCCGACACAGACTCGGGGTCCCCCTAGCCGTTGGCCTCAACAACGGGTCATTAACGCTAAAAAGAGATCAAACCAACAGGGCTTGCCGCCGCCCCGGTTCTCCGAAGAGGCACCAGAGCGGATTAGCGGGCCTTAACCTTAGTTAACGCTGATCTCGATCTTGTGGGGCTGCAGCTCAGCACGTTTGGGCAGGTGGAGGCTAAGTTCTCCGTTGTTCATTTCGGCGCTGATCTTGTCCATCTCCAGCTCGTTACTCAGCGCAAAGCTGCGGCGGAAACGGGTGGCCTTGACATCGGCATACAGGGACTCCATCCCCTCCGGCATGTCGATCGTCACCTTGCCTTCGATGGTCAGGGTATTGCCATCGACCTGTATATCGAGCTGGTCGCGGGAGACACCCGGCAGATCTGCTTTGACGGTAATGCTGCCGGCATCTTCGTAGATATCCACCGTCGGACGCAGAAAGAGCGCCTGATCAGTTTGGCGTTGTACCGGAGCTGCTTCGGTTTTCTGTATGGATTTGGATTTGAATTTGGCGTTGGCCATTGTTGAATCTCCTCTAACGTAAAGATCTGATAAACGAACTGGCGCAAACGTCTCACTTGACCTCTATCCTGCGCGGCTGAAGCTCTTCTTTGCGCTGGACGCAGATATGCAGCACACCATCGTGATAAGCGGCATTGACCTTGTCTGGGTCCACATCTTCAGGCAGCGTGATAACACGCTTGAAGCGACCGTTGAACCGCTCGCGACGGTAGGCTTGGGCGCCCTCGGGTAGTTCGATTTGGCGCTCACCCGACACCGTCAGCAGGTTCTGCTGCAACGAGCTATCCAGACACTGTGGATCTACCCCTGCGGCAAACACGTAGACATCCACCTGCTTTGGCGAGGCGCCGATATTGATCGCCGGATAGCTCCCTGCCGCTACCGAGCGGATGCCCAGAGGGCCGCTGAGGTCACCGAATATATCGTCCATCTGCCGACGCATCGTCTCGAATTGATCAAAGAGATCGCGATCGAAACCTGTTGAAAAACCTAACATAGAACACCTCCTTAATGGCTATCTGAAAACAGGGCTGCAACGCGGCCCATCGTTTTCTCATTCCCTACTTGCAATCAAGATATTGCATCCAATATGCCAATAGTTAATCTGCTGTTTTACATTCTATTTTTGTACCTGAAACAACGAACCTGCGGTCAAAGTGGCCGATATAGGCATCCGTAACCGGCCAGCCTGGCCGGGTGTCTCCGGGAGATAGACGCAAGGGGAGGTAGGCTTTCGGGGCAAGTTATTAACCCGGCGGATTAATAGGAGATGCAAGGATGCGTCACATTGGTTGAAGACCCATGCGAGCCCCTGGAAATCTAGCGGTTCCACGCATGTGCGCCAGATTTTCAGGGGCGATGGAGATGATAGGATGGAGCTATGGGTCCACCCGGTTGATAGAGGCGATAAAAGCGCCAGCTTGGAACTCGAGGGGTGGAGTACGAGGCCGAGGAGAAAAAAAGGGGCGAAGTACCACTACAGCGGTCTAAGACGATATACCCTAGGCCTCTTGAAACGGCTCAGAGGGGCCGGCCTCATGACTCATTGAGCTTACGGCGCAGTGTCCGCTCGCCGATCCCCAAACGTTTGGCCGCCTTGGTGCGATTATAGTCCGCCTCCTTGAGTGCGGCATCGATCAGCAGCCATTCCGCATCAGCCAGGGTGGTACCCTTGGGAATCAACACCCCCACGGCAGCGTCCGTTACGCTGGACGTGTTGGCTGACAATATCGGCGTCAGATGATTCGCACCTACCTCACCCAGCCCCTTGGGCAAGCGCAAGGCCAGGCGCACCATCAGATTCCGCAATTCGCGCACATTGCCCGGCCAGCGATAGCCGGCCAGCAGGGTCAGTGCAGCAGGGGTCATTGTCGGCATCCTGGCCGATCTACCCATGTCGGCCAGGCTTTTGCTGAGAAACTGACGGGCGAGCAGTTCGATGTCGCCAACGCGCTCGCGCAACGGCGGGAGCGCGATGTCCAGCACGTTGAGGCGAAACAGCAGGTCCTGGCGAAATGAAGTCGATGCGACGCTCTCTTGCAGAGAACGATGCGTCGCAGCCACCACGCGGACATCCACGTTCAGACCCTGCTCGCTGCCCACGCGGTGCACCATGCGTTCATCCAGCACGCGCAGTAGGCTGGTCTGGGCGGCAGGTGGCATCTCGCCGATCTCGTCAAGGAATAGGGTGCCGCCATGGGCCTGCTCGAAACGACCCCGGTGTTGGCGGGTCGCGCCGGTGAAAGCGCCCTTCTCATGGCCGAACAGTTCGGCCATCAGAAGGGTTTCTGTAATAGCGCCACAGTTCACCGCCACGAAAGGCCCCCGGGCGCGGGGGCCCAGCCCGTGCAGTGCCCGTGCGATAAGCTCCTTACCCGTACCTGTTTCACCCTGGACCAGCACCGGTTCATCACTGGCAGCAAACCGGGGCAGATCCACCAGCGCTTTAATCATCACGGGGTCGCGTACGCTCAGATACGGTGAAAGCAGCTTGGCCAGATCATGACCCGATCGCCCTGCGGCACAGTCATCGACCAGGCGCCGCGCCATGGCAATCGGATCGACCGGCTTGTCGATATAGTGCTGGGCGCCTTGGCGCACCACCTCGACGGCAGTATCGACGCTGTTATGTCCGCTGATCAGGTAGAAAGCGCCATCGGGGTTGCAACCCAAATAGTCAGGTAGCAGTTCGAGCCCGGCACCGTCTTTAAGTTGCCGATCGGCCAAGACCGCAGCCGGTGATTGGGTTTCCAGAGATAGGCGCGCCTCGCGAAGGCTGCCTACACCGCTGACCTGAGCGCCCAAACCGCCCAATACCCGTGACAAGCCGCGTACTAGGGTTGGATCGTCGTCCAGCACCAGCAGCGAGATGCCGGTCAGGCTGGGGAGCGTTTCTTCAGTCGGTTCCACCAATGGAGTGCCTCCTTGCGTTGAAATGCTAGGGTGAGCGCGATCCTCGCGCTACTGTTCGGGACGTTCTCGACAGCTATTCACCTCCCAGCTTTCATCGTCGACCGCACTGGCCGGCATGCTTTACGCTCGCTCTATCCACTCGTATAGGCTGCCCTGAAAGACGCCTAGGTAGGTTGTAATCTAGTTGACGGACTGACAGCCTGCAGTCGCAACGACTGTAAACCTAGGCGATCCATAATGCCTGCGACCAAAACAAGGGGAACAATATAAATATAGTCCAGGAAATTGCTGGCTAAACATATTGGTAGCCTCGGTCAGATCAGCGAGGGTCTGTCGCAGAGAGTTACCCGCTCAATCTACCGCTAAGCATTCGATCAAAAGATTCGGTTCACTTTCTCGGCTACCGAAGCGATGAAAAAATTTTTTAGGCGCTGTGTCATCCCGTGGCCTGCCGGTTCTGACAACCGTTATCAAAGCACCTTATATTAATTGATCCTCAGGTCGGTTAACCCTTGCTGTAGTTGGCGTCAGGAAAACGATCGGTTGCCCTGAATCCGCCTGATTCAGGGCTCCTGGCTATCTGACTGGCTATCCCACGGTTGCCTCAATGGCACTGCTAATTTAAATGACATTTATCACTCTATTGATAAGTAGTACGCATGCAGCAGTACCAAAGTAGCGATCATTTCAATCCGCCCACTAATTGGGCTACCTCATCGTCAGGCATACCCTCTCCCTTAACAATAAAAATGATAAGGCAGACCCTCCATGCATCTAGTGACCCCACAGCTAGTCATCGGCAGCCGCGACGACGCCGCCAACGCTGAACAACTGCAGCAGTTCGGCATCGAAGCGATGCTGAGTCTGGAACCGGTACGGCTGATGCGGCCGATCGCCTGCCAGATGACACTGCAGGTTAAAGACCGAATCGCCCTGCCCGATGCAGTGATCGAACAGGCGGTCGGATTTATTCACCAGCAACTGACATTGGGGCGACGATTGATGGCACATTGCCAGATGGGTATCTCTCGCTCTCCTGCGCTGATAATGGCTTACCTGCACCAACATCAGGGCCTGTCACTGAACCAGGCACAGGCGTTGATCCAACAAGTGCGTAAGCAAGCCGAACCGCATCCGGCACTGTTGCAGTCACTGCAGCGGTACTATT
>JBFFKD010000158.1:0-6232 GCA_041555595.1 Motiliproteus sp. | reverse complement strand
TACTGCATCAGTTTGAATTAGTCTGGATCGGTCGTTGGCTTGGCATACCGGGTGTTTTTTTTATTCTGTTGTCGTTTTTTTACTCCATGCGCAAACGCAAAAAGATAAGCTTTGGTAACCCTAAAAACCTACTTATTCTGCATGAAATTATGACATGGTTGGGTGCGCTGATGATATTGGTGCATGCCGGGATTCATATTTATACCGTCCTGCCATGGCTTGCTTTGTTCGCCATGCTGGTCAACGTTATCAGCGGCATGACGGGGAAATATTTGTTGGATCGATCGCGTCGCTTTCTTTCAGAAAAGAAAAAATCTTATGTGGAACAGGGGTTATCTGATGAAGTAATGGAAAAGATGCTGTTCTGGGATGCCACCACTTTTGATGCAATGAAAAAATGGCGTGCAGTGCACTTGCCGATCACTCTGGCCTTTGCTGTGCTTGGCATCACCCATATTCTTAGTATCTTCCTGTTCTGGGAATGGAAATGAAAAATAACACTTTCATTCTTGTCGTGACGGCTAATCTTATCGTCTTGGTTTTACTGGCGATATTCTCTCCACAGCTAATGATCAGCCCAGGAGCCCCAATTGATGCCCATGCCGAACTGGCTACAGATTGCTTCTCCTGCCACAGCGCTTTTATCGGTAGCCCCCCCGAAAAATGTATTTCCTGCCACAAAGTTGAAGAAATTGGCAAAGTAACAACCAAAGGCTTGCCTATTGAAAAAGAGAAGAAGAATGTCGCCTTTCATCAGGAGCTGGTCGAAGATGATTGTGTTTCATGCCATAGCGAGCATAAGGGTGTTAAAGCGTTTCGCCCGATTAGTTATTTCTCACATAACTTACTTGAATCAACCCTGAAGTCGCAGTGCGACAGTTGCCATAGCAGCCCTGCCGATGATCTGCATCGGAAGATCAAGGGTAATTGTGGCCAGTGTCATTCTCAGGATGCCTGGATGCCAGCCACCTTTGAACATGAAGAGTACTTCAGATTTGATAAGGATCACGACACCGAATGTGAAACCTGCCACGTAAATAACGATTACGATAACTACACTTGTTACGGCTGTCATGAACACTCTCGTTCAGAAATTCGTGAAGAGCATATTGAAGAGGGTATACGTAATTATGAAAACTGTACTGAATGTCATCGCAGTGGTGATGAAGATGAAGCGAAGCGTATCTGGCGTTCGCGTGAAAAGGGGCAGGGCTATGAAGAAAAAGGTCGTCGCACCTATAGCCATGACGATGACGATGATAAGTAATTAAAGAGCTACGTTCACCTCACACAAAAGACCTGTAGTGCCGTCCACTGTTAGGGGATTTAATGATTATGCCCCGATTCAAAAAGTTTCAATGTCCGCTAACTAGGTCGCACCCTCGTAGTTTGCTGTCTATGGCTAGGTTGAAAAGGGCTCGCTCCCTGATATTATCCGCAATCTGAAGCCGGATTCTGATTCCCCAGATTTCTTTAAGCTTCAGAGGTGTTTTTTGGCCAACCAGCTTGCCCTTGTTCCAAGGTTCAGTGTGGTGGCTATAGTGATCGTTGGCATACATGGCTCAGTTCCTCCGTCAGTGGATAGAACTGAAGTATGGTTACCGCTCTGTCGTCGCTTGCTGCGTAGGCGACATCACCAGCGTCAACAGCAGGCTTGTGCTACGCGCACTAAGCGGGAAATTAGATGCTTCTAATATGCTAGATCGTTGCTTGAATGCTAATGATAACTTTTGAGCGGCTATCAAACCCTAAGCTCATTTCATGCGCAGTTTACTCATGAGAATAATCGAGTCGATTAACTTGCCTTGTTAAGGCGGCCTTACTCATCTGGTATTTTCATGCTGTACCATGAAACCAGCTACGGCATTGTCACTACCGGCTGAAACGTACAGGAAGTTGCCATCAGGACTGAACACTGAGCTCCAGGCCCCGCCGAGACCTTCATCCAGGCCAGCACCGTCCTTGCGTGTTTCTATGAAGCGCAGTTCACCGGTATCCGAATTCCTGGAAAACAGTCCAATCGCGCCATGCTGCTGAGCCGCGACTACCAGCCAACTGCCATCTGGAGATAGACTGAGCTCGTACATTCCCTCCAGCCCGACTACCGATTGTTCATCATTGTGATAGGTCGCAACAAGCTGGAGTGCACCGCTGATAGGGTCACGGGAAAAGGCATAAACGCCATCGGCAAGACAGTAGAGGTACTCGCCGTCGGGACTGATGGCCAATGATTGTGTAAAGCCAGTGACACCGGCTTGCTCGACGTAATTTAACAGGCCTGCGTTGTCACGCTTGAAGATCGCCACGGCGTTGTCCAATGAACCTGCTACGTACAGGTATTGACTATCAGGACTGAGTACCACATCGAAGGCTCCGGCTATGCCATCCACGCCATCGATACCGTCAAAGTGTGCCTCACTGAAGCTCAGTAGGCCACTGGTCGGGTTGCGCTGGAAGACTGAGACCGCATTGTCGTTTGGACCTGCCACATAGAGCTGGCTGCCATCGTCGGTAAAGGTGAGTGCGATCGCCTGAGCAATACCGTCTATACCTGACTCGCCGTCCCGATAAGTGGCCAAGTGGGTCAGTTGTCCGCTGTCAATATTGCGGCTAAAGGCGATGACGCTGCCAATCCACTCACCCTGACTCCACTCTGTTGCTATGTATACATGCAGCCCATCTGGGCTTACCGCCACGGCTTTTGGAAAATCAGGCTTGGGAATCTGATCAGGCCCCTCAGGCGTATCGATCCCATCGCGTTGAGCTTCAATAAAGGTTAGTTGGCCTGTTGCGAGATCCCTACCGAACACAGCCACTGCATCATCGACGATCCCGGGAACATAGAGGTGTTTGCGATCAGGGCTGATAGCGGATCGGAACGGTCGCTCCATGGCTTCAACCCCTTCGCTACCGTTGATCGCAAGGTCGATCTGACGCAGTAATGCAGGCGCCGTTTCAACTTCAACCGCAGCCTGGTTGTTGGGTTCAGAGAAATCGAGGGTGGATGTATTCACTAAAGCTTCGGCGTTGGCTAAGCCCAGGGTGCCTGAGGAGATTACTGGAACGGCAATGGTCACGGTTTCACCTAGGTTCATCCTCCCCAGCAAAGGCTCACAGGTGAGGGTGCCATCGCCTAGGCTGCAGTCCCATGGCGATGGCAAAATACCGGGTACCGCGGTATGCACTACAACTCCAGTTGGTAACGTCAGCGATAGTTGCGCACCTCGTGCCACTCCCGGCCCTTGGTTGATCAGTTGTAGGCGATACTCGAACAGCGTTTGCGTTGACACAGTCGGAGAGGAACTCGTCAGGCTCAGAGCAAGGTCGGCGGGCG
Organism: Motiliproteus sp.; assembly: GCA_041555595.1. Taxonomy (GTDB): domain Bacteria; phylum Pseudomonadota; class Gammaproteobacteria; order Pseudomonadales; family Balneatricaceae; genus Motiliproteus. The sequence continues at coordinate 2,898 of JBFFKD010000158.1, read as the reverse complement.
TTGAGGTGATATCCCTGGGGTCGGTGTCGTAGTCATGTTCTTGCAGGTTGGTAGCCTGATCTCCGTCCGTATCCTGCTCGGCGTCGTCTCCATTTATCAGGTTAAAACCGTTGTCGGCTTCCCAGCCATCCTTCATGCCGTCACCGTCGCTGTCGTTACTGGTGGGATCTGACTGCATTAAAAACTCTTGGTAACTACTCAGAGAGTCTGCATCGCCATCCTGGCTGGCATCGGCAAAGGTCGAACTGTCTAAGCCATACTGCGCTTCCCAGCTATCGGCGATTCCATCGCCATCGATATCATTCGGATCGCTTTCTGCCCTGTTGATGACCGTCCAGGGTAATTCTCCGGTGACTTCGAAGATCGCATCTCCATCAAGATTCAGTGATAACCGAGTAAGCTCTTCCGATAGTACGCTCAGGCGTAATTGGGCACCGTTAGCGCCGCTGATAAGTAATTGCCCGCTAGATGGATAGGGTGAATCCCACTGGGTGAAACGCAGTTCAATCGGGGTGGTAAGATCTAGGTAACCATCTATGGAGTCGTAGACACGCCCAGAAATTTCCTGTGAGAGATAAAAAGACTCACCAAAACGGGTGGTCAGTACCAGGTTTTCCGTTTTCATCATGCGCGAATTGAGTCGATCCTGAGTAACGACGTTGAGGGTCAGTGTTGTCTCTCCTATCTGGCTCAGCTGTTCCCGCAAGGAACCGTCCATTATTAGATTTATGTCTGGGCCAATGAACGCCAGGCGGTGCATAGTCATGGTCGAGTCCGTAGGCTGCCAGAACCCGTCTCCTATGTTCGCTGCTGTGATAACCCAGTCTGCGCTTCCATCTAGTGTGATGTCTCCATCCTGGCAGTCATAGAAACGCAACTTCAACGAACCTGTCCCCGTTGTTTCATCAAGGTTGCCGCTAAAATCGATGCGGCCGGATGGAAAGCAGGGTTCAGTTTCGCTGACGGTCGCCCTGAGTTGCCGTAGCTGATGAACGCTGCTTAGAGCAGCAGGCGCTGCTGCCAGGTCACCGTTGGGAAACGTTAACGCCAGGTCATCGATCTCCAGCAGCGTCGTTATTAGTGTCTTGGCATTGGCACTGGTAATAACGGCAGGGCTGGTATTGCCGGTGTAGGTCAGCGGATTGTCGCTGTTATTGCTGGCACCACCACCTCCGCCGCCACAGCCGGAGAGAGTCAGTACGATGGGAAGAATCACCGACGGCAGTGCGGTCCATATTTTCTTATACCTGTCCATGGCTCACCTTTTCGATCAGTATGCGGTCGTTTCAGAGACCTATACAGCACCGTTGGAACCACAAGGCTTGCCTTGCAATTAAAGTGTACGATACGGATCAGAATGTTACTGACAGGAGGGGAGATGAAATTTGGTATTTAAAAAGAAGTCTTAAGTGAAAAATACTTATAATCTGGATGTAGTGGACCTGTATCAAATATTTATAAAGGACCGCTTTGGGGGCTGCAGTGGCACTAGGCACTTAATACGGCGGGTGCGATATAACTGTTGAGCCCGTACTCTTTCCTGAAGCACAGCTAGGCGATGAAAGTGGTCCTGTGCTCATTCATACTACGGACGTTGCAAAAGAGTTATTTATTCAGATGGCGGAATAGGTCGATTCAGAGAGGTGTGTAGTATGGATTTATGCAGTAGCCCGTTGTTATTAAGCTGTACGTTGTTGCTACAGCCGGTGGTTGCCGAGCATGACATTAGTTGGCAGATCGCCAGCGATATCAGCGGCCAGTCGACCCCTAACATCCTTTCTGAGTTGGATTATCATGGCATTCGATCAACCGGTGCCGGATTGGGTTTAGTATTGGATTATCAGTTTGCTGAAAATAGCCCTTGGCAACTCGGGCTGATGCTGGGGATACAAGGCAGTGATATCAGTGACGGCAACTACAGTGACTCTGACTACAGCGGCGATAATCGTACCGGCCTGTTTTCCCGCTCCGTGGGCCAGATCAATAATGGCGGTTTTCGTCAGCTTAGCGGAGAGTTGGGGTTATACCGGCAACTCGATGCGCGCCACCAGCTAGGCGTGGTCGGTTCTTTAGAACAATCCGAAATTGACCTGGTGATGACTGATGGTGTACAGGTCGTACCTGACACAGGAGCCATCACTGGATTAAATTCAAGCTACGACAGCCAATGGCAAAGCGGCTCGCTTGGTCTGGAATACCGTTACCGAATGCTGCAATGGGGCACGTTTTCGCTACGCTACAGTCGCTTTATTGGTGATTTTGAAGCCGAAGCCAACTGGAACCTGCGTGCCGACTTTAAACACCCCACCAGTTTTATCCACCATGCCGACAGCCAAGGCGATGCAATCCGACTAGGCTACCGCAGCACGCATACGGGTACCTTTGGCTGGCGTTTTGATTACCAATGGCGCGAACTCAACACCGATCCAGGCCTGGATCGTACTTTTCTTAGCAACAACAGTATTGTTGATACTCGGCTGAATGAAGTGGAGTGGCAAAACCAAAGCATAACGCTAGGTCTGGAGTGGCGATTGTAAGCGAATTCTGTATGTTTTGTTGCCAATTAAAATCAGTCTATTAGAGAAATTTAACGGTCCGGTTTGTAGATTAAGAGGCCGTTAGACCAAGCCAATCCATCAAACCCTCCAACCTGAATTTGATCACTCAGAAAGCACCAAACCCCCGCTTATTCCGTGCTGCACAATAATCACCCAATCCTCGCTGTACACCGCTACATAAGCCTCTGTCTGTCATGCCCATAGCCAACTAACAGAGTTATCCACAGAAATTGTGGGTAGGATTTAGCGATAGAGCAGGGGCATGACTTTGGCTTTGACCCGCTGTCTAATTTCTCTCAAAATCCCCTCAACCTACTCAACCTACTCAACCTACTCAACC
>JBFFKD010000157.1:0-6248 GCA_041555595.1 Motiliproteus sp. | reverse complement strand
TCGTCGACTGCCACTGATCGGCTGGCTGATCCGCTGGGTTGAGTCGCGGCTGCACAAGTAGCTTTATCTCTATCATCTACTGATTAGATTGTTGCTCAAACATGACTGGGCCGAATCTTGGGGCATTTAGGTAAAGTTATGTAAATTCCACTGCAGGAATCTTATCGGTGAAGTACTATCGCTGTAACTGTTTTATCTATAAGAGATTGATGGCTGCGTGATAGTTAAATCCCCGTTTATCCCTGTCCCAATTGTGATTCTCACTATGCTGCTATCAGGCTGCTCCAGCTTGCTGCCGTCACCTGCCCGTGAATTGTCTGCGCCAGCAGCGCCAGAGCAGTGGCAGAGCATGGCTGCTGAGAGGGTTGACGAGCCGCAGGGCTGGCTGCAGCGATTTAACGATTCGCTGTTGAACCGGTTGGTCGATGAGTCGATAAATGCTAATCCGCAGCTGCAACGCGCCAGGGCTCTGCTGGCCGAAGGCAGTGCCTTGGCGAGTGTGGCCGGTGCCGAACGAAAACCTGGTGTTAATGCCAGCCTGCAGGCCGGGCGCAGCGATAGCGGTGGCGTGATCCGGGATCAGTTTAGTCTAGGGCTTAATTTCGGCTGGGAGCTAGATCTGTGGAACAAACTATCCGACAGCGCCAAAGCGGCCGAGATCGATCGTCAAGCATTACTGCAGGATTACCGGTCGGCCCGATTATCGCTGGCCGCCAATGTTACCAAGAGCTGGTTTGCAGCGGTTGAGGCTAAACAGCAACTGCAGTTGAGCCGGGAGTTGATACGCATCTTGCACGACCGACTCGAGGTGTTGGAGGAGGGCTATCGCTCGGGCATTGTTGCCGCGCTCGATATTCACCTGGCGCGTGCCAACCTGGCCGGTGAACGAAGCCGCCTGACTACCCGCGAGCAGGCACTCGGGCGCAGTGTGCGGGGGCTGGAATTGTTGCTGGGCCGTTATCCGGCTAACCAATTGAGCATTGCCAATCAGCTACCGCAGTTACCCGAATCGATTCCGTCAGGGTTGCCGTCGGAGCTGCTGACGCGACGTTACGATATCCGGGCGGCTCAGTTGCGGGTTGAAAGCTCGTGGGCGCGGTTGTCGCGCAGCCATAAGGATCGCTTTCCTAGTTTTAATCTGACCGCGTCGCTGGGTAGCAGTACTAATGAGTTCAGTCAGTTGCTGCAAGGTGATTCGATTGTCTGGTCGCTGCTGGGCGGTGTGGCTGCGCCGCTGCTTGATGGTGGTCGGCTACAAGCGCTGGAAGCCAAATCGCTGGCGCAGGCGCAGCAGCGCGAAGCCGGTTACCGCGATACGGTATTGAAAGCGTTTTCTGAGGTCGAAGAGGCGTTGCAACAGGAACAACAACTGCAGCGTTTTGTCCAACAACTCGAACTCAGCGTCAGCGAATCGGACCAGGCCGAACTGCTGGCTGCCGAACAGTACCGCGCCGGACTGGTCGAATATATCACCTTGCTGGAATCGCAGCGGCGCGCATTCGATGCGCGTAGTACCTTCGTTCAGGCGCGCAACCAGCAGTTACAGAACCGGATCAACCTGTACCTGGCGTTGGGCGGCGATTTTGTTGCCGGTCCCATTGATGCTGCCGCTCAGACAGAATCAAGGTTGGAGTCAGATCCGCAACCACAGTCGACCCCGAGCGCGTCGAATATGTTGATTGATACCAGCAACAGCGCCAATTCCCAGACACCGCCGTAAGGAACGCTTAGAGCGATGAACAGACCTGCTACCCGATGGATCAAATTTATCCTGCCGCTATTGATTGTCACGGTGGGTTTTTTGGGTTCGCGCTACATCATGACCCACAAGCCGGAGCCTTCGCGGGGCGCGCCCAAGAGTCAGAAGGCACAACGTGTCGATGCCATTCGGCTGCAACCGCAGAGTTTTCAGGTCGAGTTGGATTCGTATGGCGTGGTTAAGCCGCGTACTGAGAGTCAACTGGTGGCGCAAGTTTCCGGTGCGGTGGTGAAGATCTCCGATCGGTTTCGGGCCGGAGCTTTCTTTGAAGCCGGCGATGTCTTACTCCAGATCGATGACCGTGACTACCGGGCTGCGGTCGAGGTGGCGCAGGCTGCACTGACCCAGGGCCGGGCCAAGTTGAAAGAGGAGCAGGCCCGATCTAACCAGGCGCTGCGGGACTGGAAGCGGTTGGGGCAGGGCGATGCCGGTGAACTGGTGTTACGCGAACCGCAGTTGGCGGCAGCTAATGCGGCGATAGCCTCGGCCAAGGCGCAGCTTTCGACCGCCCAGCTCAACCTGGAACGGACCCGGATCAAGGCACCGTACGCCGGTCGAGTGTTAGAGAAATCGGTCGACTTGGGCCAGGTGGTCAGTAGTGGCAAGTCGCTGGCGTCGATCTATGCGGTCGATTATGTCGAGGTGCGACTGCCGTTGAGCAACCGCCAGCTCGAGTTTATCGATCTGCCGGAGCAGTATCGCGGTGGTGAATACACCAGCCGCAGCCTGCCATTGGTGACTCTGTCGGCGCAGGTGGGTCGTAGCCGTTACCAGTGGCAGGGCAAGGTAGTGCGGGTCGAAGGCGCGATCGATAGCCGCTCGCGTCAACTGTTTGTGGTGGCTCAGGTGGAAGACCCCTATAGCCTCGGGCCGCAGGGGAACCCGCCGCTGAAAGTCGGTCAGTTCGTCGAGGCTAAGATCGCCGGGCGTAAACTCGAGCATGTGTTTGTGCTGCCTCGTAGCGCGGTTAGCCAGGATCAGCGCATTCTGCTGATTTCCGACGACGTGCTGCAAGCGCGTTCGATTGAACCGTTGTGGAGCGATCGCACCTCGGTTGTGGTCGCAGCGGGGACCGAATTGGCCGCCGGTGATCTGTTGAATCTGACGCCATTGGGTGCTTCGGCCAACGGTGCCCGGGTCAAACCGCTGATTAAGGGCGAGGTCAAAACTGAACTGGTTGCGGCGAACAAGCCGGTCGTTAAAGCAACTGCTAGCAGCGGTTCTGCGGCGTTGCCGGCCCGGTCGGAATCATCATCCAGGCCGGACGGGGAGTAGACCATGCACGGCATGATCACTTGGTTTGCCCGCAATCCGGTAGCCGCTAATCTGCTGATGTTACTGATTATGGCTAGTGGCCTCTATTCGGTCAGCAACAGGATTCCGTTGGAGGTGTTTCCCGATATCCAGCTGGATATGATTTCGGTGCGGGTTAGTTATCCCGGCTCGACCCCGACCGAAGTCGAGGAGGGGCTGAGTATTCGGATCGAAGAGGCGATCCAGGATCTGGAAGGGATCGATCAGCTGCTATCGCGCTCGCGTGAAGGCTCGGCGGTGGTCAATGTCGAGGTAGCGCAGGGTTACGATGCGCGAATTCTGATGGAGGACATCAAGGGTCGGGTCGATGCCATCAATACCCTGCCTGACGGGGCCGAACGGCCGACCGTCAGTATTAATCAACGCAAACGCGAAGTGATCAGTGTAGTGGTCTACGGCGAGCGTGAGGAGTGGGAGCTGAGGAGGCTGGCCGAACAGGTGCGCGATGATCTATCGGCGCTGCCTGATATCACTCAGGTGGTACTCGACAGTCCGCGCGATTACGAGATTGCGATCGAGATCCCAGAAACGGTATTGCGCGAATACAATCTGACGTTGGCACAGGTAGCCGAGGCGGTCAAACGCGGATCGCTCGATCTGTCGGCCGGTAATATACGTACCCTCGGCGCTGATATCCTGGTGCGCACCAAGGGGCAGGCTTATACCGCCGCCGATTTTAGCCGCATCGTGGTTGTTTCGGGTAACGACGGCAGCCGCTTGGAGCTAGGCGAGATCGCCCGGATCAACGACGGTTTTAAAGAAGATCCGGTTAAGGCCCGTTTCGATGGCCTGCCGGCGATGGCGATCGATGTGTTCCGGGTCGGCGATCAGAGCTCGATCAAGGTTGCCGATCAGGTCAAAGCGTACATCGCCAAGCAGCATGCAGTGTTGCCTGAAGGGGTCAAAATTGGCTTCTGGCGTGACCGCTCCAAGATCGTTAAGGCGCGATTGCAAACCCTCAATAAGAGCGCCATGCAGGGCGGTCTATTGGTTATCCTGCTGTTGGCGTTGTTTCTGCGGCCACAGGTGGCGCTGTGGGTTTGCGTCGGAATTCCGATCAGCTTTATGGGCGGCCTGCTGGTGATGCCCGAGCTGGGCGTAACGCTGAACCTGATCAGCCTGTTCGCCTTCATTTTAGTGCTCGGCATCGTAGTGGACGATGCTATCGTCACCGGCGAGAACATCTATACCCATTTCACCCGCACCGGCGATTCGATGCGGGCCGCGATCGAGGGCACCCAAGAGGTGGCTGTACCGGTGACATTCGGTGTCTTGACCACGGTCGCGGCGTTCACGCCGTTGATGATGATCAGCGGCCCGCGGGGTGCTATCTTCGAGCAGATTCCGTTTATCGTTATTCCGGTGTTGTTGTTCTCTCTGGTCGAGTCAAAACTGATTCTGCCGGCTCACCTGCGGCATATGAAACCGCCCAGCGACAGCAATATTCTCGCTCGATTTCAGCAGGCGATCGCGCGCGGCCTGGAGCGCTTTATCGCCAAGGTCTACAGTCCGGTGCTGTCGTGGGTGCTCGATCACCGCTACACCACTTGGGCGTTGATGTTTGGCTTGACCTTGATAGTGCTGTCGAGCGTGGCCGGCGGTTGGACCCGGTTTATCTTTTTCCCCAAGGTACAGAGCGAGATTGCGACCGCTTCCCTGAGCATGCCGGCGGGAACGCCGTTTGCCGTCACCGATGCGCAGGTTGAACGGATGACTCTAGCGGCGCAGCAGGTGCAGGACCGGTATCGCGATCCTGATAGCGGCGACAGTGTGATCACCCATATATTGTCGACCTCGGGCGCTGGGGGCGGTCATGTTGGCAAGGTTCGGTTTGAGATCGTGGCGCCCGAACACCGTACCCTCGATATCACCAGCTCCGAGCTGGTACGCGAATGGCGTCGTAAGATCGGTCCGGTGGCGGGGGCCGAAACGTTGACCTTCCGGGCTGAGATTGGTCGTTCGGGTGATCCGATCGATGTCCGGCTCAACGGCCAGGATCTGGATCAGTTACGTCAGCTGGCTCAAAAAGTACGCCAGCAGATGGCCAGTTATCCCAACCTGTTTGATATCGCTGATTCATTGTCGGACGGTAAGCAGGAGCTGCAGTTGCAACTTAAGCCTGCGGCCGAACTGTTGGGGGTCGATCTGACCGACTTGGCGCGGCAGGTACGGCAGGCGTTCTTCGGTTTTGAGGTGCAGCGGTTGTTGCGTGGTCGCGATGAGGTCAAGGTGCTGGTTCGCTATCCGGCGTTGGAACGGCAGTCGCTGGAGACGCTGGATCGGATGATGATCCGTACCGATCAGGGGATCGAAGTCCCATTTGGCGAGGTCGCTGAGCTGACGCCGGGACGTAGCCCGGCGGCGATCAATCGGGTTGACCGGGTTCGCACCGTCAGTATCACTGCCGATGCCAACAAGGAACAGGCCGATATCGAGGCGATCAAGCGCGAATTGAATCAGTATGTTGAGCAGCTGGTGGCCGATACGCCGGGGGTGGTGTTCAGCTTTGAGGGTGAGGCCAAGGAGCAGCGCGATTCATTCCAAGGCTTGATCTGGGGTGGGGCAGCGGTGCTATTCGTGATCTTCGCACTGCTGGCGATTCCGTTTGGCTCCTATATTCAACCAGTCATCGTGATGTCGATTATTCCGTTTGGCATCGTCGGAGCCATTATTGGCCACTGGGTGATGGGGATGAACCTGACTATCATGAGCTTGATGGGGATGTTGGCGCTGTCTGGGGTGGTGGTCAACGATTCACTGGTGCTGGTCGACTTCGTTAACCGGATGCGTAAGTCCGGGATGCCGCTTAACGAGGCGGTTCGAGTCGCCGGCGCGGCTCGATTCCGGGCGGTGATGCTGACCTCGTTGACCACCTTCTGCGGTCTGATGCCGCTGATCTTTGAGAAGAGTACCCAAGCTCAGTTTCTGATCCCGATGGCGGTTTCCCTTGGCTTCGGAATCCTGTTTGCGACCTTGATCACATTGCTGATCGTACCGGTCAACTATCTGGTGTTGGAGGATATTCGACGCCTGCTCGGTGGCCATCGTTCACCGGTCGATAGGGCCGAATCGCAACCAGGCGTGTAGTCATAACCGCCATCCCTTTATCTATGTCAAAAGCAGATTTCATGAAACGATCTACCTTGATGGTGCAGGGCACCACCTCCGATGCCGG
>JBFFKD010000156.1:0-6341 GCA_041555595.1 Motiliproteus sp. | reverse complement strand
GGATCTTACCGGTTGTGCGGCGCTTGATGGTGTTGCTTGCAAACGCATCAAGAATATTCTGGGCCACCTTTTTCGCCTCCTGCTCACTCGATTTTGGCAATAATATGGCGAACTCATCGCCACCGTAGCGGGCGATAATATCTGATCCCCGGGTCGTATTTTTGAGGATCTTGGCCGCAAAGCACAGGACTTGATCGCCAACCAGGTGGCCGTGTTTGTCGTTGAACGGTTTGAAATTGTCCAAGTCGATCATCAGCAACGATAGCTGCAACTTGCGTTCGTTATCGCCCAGCAGGCGGCGTAACGCGCTATCGAGCCCGCGGCGGTTTAACACTCCGGTCAGTGGATCATTGAACACCTCATGGCGTACTTGATCGTATTGCTCTTTGAGCAGCGATATCTCACCGTTGGTTTGCTGGAGTTCCTGCTCCATAACCGATAGCGAATCGTCCATCCGTTGGGTCTCGGTGACGAGTGTGTTAACTACCGTCAGAACCGAAGCGAGACTGTTATCGCCTTGTGAGAGCGCCTTGCGTGAGTTCTCTAATGATTGATGGAAATGCTTTGTCTCGGCTTGGGGCCGTGCTGTGATTGACAGCGCCTGTTGCAAAATTTGCTGCAGACTTTCGCGAAACTGCTCTAGCTGATCACCGTCTCCATCACCGAAAAACTCTTGGAACAGCTGAGTCAGTTGCTTTGATAGCGCCTCACCATTTTCGGTTACTTTTGATAGCCGATAGCTGAGACTAGGGTTTTGACCGCTCAGGTGCTCATAACCCACGCTGTAATGTGGTGGCTGTGCATCAACCTGTCTGTTTTTAAGCCACTTGAGTGTTTCTTTGGCTAGGTCTTGGGTGTCTGCCGATGGCTTATTGGGCTTATGCATTAGTGCTCTCCTACTAGGGGCAAACGGCCGTAATCAACCAACAGAAATCGATGCATGAGCGATAGCATGTTTTATCCGACAGGATCAGAAATGCAGGAACGTTAAGTAACTGTTATAGACCTTTAATTGTCAAGGCGATACGTTTGCGTTGAGGGTCAATCTGCAACACTTTCACGGTAACTTTATCGCCGGGGCTGACCACCTGATGAGGGTCTTTGACGAATCGGTCTGCGAGTTGCGAGATATGCACCAGCCCGTCTTGGTGTACCCCAATATCGACGAAGGCACCGAAGTTGGTGACGTTGGTGACGACCCCCGGCAGTCGCATATCGACAGCAAGGTCGGCGATGCTGTTAACTCCATCGGCAAAACGGACCGGACTGAACTCGGGTCGTGGATCACGGCCGGGCTTGTCCAGCTCGATTAGAATATCTTCGATGGTGGGGATCCCGAACTGCGGGTCGGCAAAGTCGGCTGGATTGATCGTTTTCAGAAAAGCGCTGTCGCCGATCAAGGACTCGACTGTTCGTTGATTGCGTGCGGCGATGGCGCTGACCAGCGGGTAGGCTTCCGGATGAACCGCTGAGTTATCCAGCGGTTGGCGGGCTTGGCTGATGCGTAGAAACCCCGCAGCCTGTTCGAACGCCTTGGGGCCGAGCCGGGCGACCTTATTGAGCTCCGTGCGACTGTTAAAGCGGCCGTGTTGATCCCGATAGCTGACGATGTTGGCCGCCAGTGTCGGCGTAATGCCACTAACATGCTGCAACAGCACCGCCGAAGCGCTGTTAAGGTCGACCCCCACGGTGTTGACGCAGTCCTCAACCACACAGCGAAGGTGATCCGCCAGGCGGGTTTGATCTACATCGTGCTGGTACTGGCCGACCCCGATCGCCTTGGGATCGATCTTGACCAGTTCAGCCAGTGGATCTTGTAATCTCCGAGCGATCGACACAGCGCCTCGAATCGAGACATCCAGATCGGGGAATTCGTTGGCGGCCAGCTCGGAGGCCGAATAGACCGATGCTCCGGCTTCACTGACGGTGATCTGAGTCAGCGGCATAGCGGTTGAATCGGTCGTGAGTGCTGGGTCTGCGATGAGCTCGCTGACAAGTTGCTCGGTTTCGCGTGAAGCGGTGCCATTGCCGATCGCAACCAGTTGCACGTGGTGCTGTTGGCACAGTTGTTTAAGTGTTTTGAGTGCAGGTTGCCAGTTATTTTGCGGTGGATGCGGATAGATCACCGCATGGTCGAGCAGCTTGCCGTTGGCATCGACAGTCGCCACCTTGACTCCGTTGCGGAATCCAGGATCCAACGCCAGTGTTGCTTTATGCCCGGCGGGGGCGGCTAGCAGCAGCTGCTTAAGATTGACACCGAACACCCGGATCGCTTCGGCATCGGCTTGCTCTTGCAGCCGATTGAACAGCACCTTTTGCAGTTGCGGTTGCAGTTTCTTGTGCCAGCCGGTCAGGCACTGTTCGGTTAACCACTGATGACAACCGCCGTGATCGGGAACCTGCAGGGCGCGCTGGATCTGCTGCACAGACTGTTGCTCCTGCTGGGGTTCAAGTTGCAGTTTGAGCCGTAAAATACCGGTCTGGACACCACGCAGTAAAGCCAGTGCGCGATGCGAGGGTAACCGCCGGATCTGTTCGGCGTAGTCAAAATAATCGCGGAATTTGGCGGCGTTATCGGTTTCCTCTTTGGATGCCGCCTTACGGTTGATTTTACTACTGCGGAGCACACCATCGCGCCATAGCTGATGGCGCAATTGGGTCGATAGGCTGGGGTGTTCGGCCATACGGGCGTGCAGGATCGCTGCGACACCTTCCAGCACGGTATCGATATCACTGAAATCGGTTTTAGGATCAACAAACAGGGCAGCCAGAGTTGCTACAGATTGATGGCCTCGTGACTTCAGGCAGGTATCTAACAGTTTTTCTAGACCGGCTTCACGGGCGCTTTGTGCTTTGCTGCGACGCTGGCTTTTATAGGGCAGGTAGAGCTGCTCCAGTTCGCTCTTGGAACCGGCGTTGGCCAGTTGCTGCTGTAGCGCCGGGCTGAGTTTACCCTGTTGTTGAATCGCCTGAATGATGCTTTGGCGGCGCTGATTGAGTTGTCGTAGATAGCCCAGCTGTTGCTCCAGCTGGCGCAACTGAGTGTCATCCAGTCCTTGAGTTTGCTCTTTACGGTAGCGGGCGATAAAGGGCACGCTGGCGCCGTCATCAAGCAGGCGGATACAAGCCTCAACCTGTATCGGCTTGATCTTTAATTGCTGAGACAGTTGGCTCGAGAGTTGCTCGTCCAATGGGATCGCTTGCTGGCGGGCAGGTTGTGTCTGGTTCATAAGAATTGATCTAGCGCAGATTTTGTCAGGTCGATGGGGTTGAGTCGACCTGACAGAAAAAAGGAACACCCAGGTGCTCCTTTTTGATAGCCAGATCAGCGATACCTAACCTTAAACGGTTAGGATAAACGCTATTGGCGGCGGTGTCTCTAACGCTTAAATCAGCGCGGCATACCGTTAAGCGTCTTCGGTCAGATCAGTGCGCTGAGAGATCTCTCAAGCAGATCCATGCTTTCCTCGACCAGATCATCGGTGATGGTCAGTGCCGGAAGGAACCGGATTACGTTACCGCGGATACCGCATGAGAGCAGGATTAAACCGTTCTTCGCTGCCTCGGCTACGATCGCCTTGGTTAGCTCGGCGTTGGGTTTGTCGACATCGCCGTCGTGCACTAGCTCCATCGCGATCATGGCGCCCAGATTACGGACCGTGCCGATAGTATTGGGGTAACGGCTCTGTAGGCCTTGCAAGCGGTTGACGATGGCCGCGCCGATCTCGGTAGCGCGCTGGCACAGGTTCTCCTCCTCTATCACCTCCAGTACTGCCAATGCAGCCGCGCAGCCGATGGGTGAACCACCGTAGGTTCCTCCCAGCCCGCCGGGTAGCGGTGAATCCATGATCTCAGCTTTGCCGACCACAGCGGCGATCGGGAAGCCACCGGCGATCCCTTTGGCCATGGTCATCAGGTCGGGTTCAACGCCGGAATATTCACTGGCGAACATCTTGCCGGTGCGACCGAAGCCGGTCTGGATCTCGTCGGCGATCAACAGGATGCCGTGTTGATCACACAGCGAACGTAGTGCTTGCATGAATTCGTTCGGGGCTTGATAGAAACCGCCTTCGCCTTGAACCGGCTCGATGATGATCGCGGCAACACGACTCGGCTCGATGTCGCAGGTGAATAGGTTGTTAAGCGACTTCAACGAGTCTTCGACCGAGACGCCGTGGTAGGCGTTCGGGAACGGGGCATGGTAGATCTCACCAGGGAAGGGGCCGAAACCCGCTTTGTAGGGTGCGACCTTGCCGGTCAGCCCCATGGTCAGATTAGTACGACCGTGGAAGCCGCCATTGAATGCGATGACGCCGGTGCGACCCGTGTGAGCACGGGCGATCTTGACACAGTTCTCGACCGCTTCGGCACCGGTGGTGACGAAAATAGCCTTCTTGGGAGTATCGCCAGGGGCGGCAGCGTTCAATTTTTCGGCCAGCTCGACTGCTGAAGCGTAGGGGGTGACCATGACGCAGGTGTGGCTGAACTTTTCCAGCTGCGCTTGTGCAGCCGCTTGCACCTTGGGGTGGTTATGACCGGTGTTAACGACTGCGATGCCGCTGCCCAGATCGATATAACGGTTACCTTCGACATCCCACAGCTCGGCGTTGCGAGCTTTGTCGATGTAGGCTGGGGTCATGGTGCCTTGACCACGGGCGAAGGCAGCCTCTTTGCGCTGATGAAGTGATGCGTTGTTGATCTCGGTATTCATTGTTGTCTCCAAAAAAATTGAGTCAGTGGCTTAGTCGCCGCTATTAAATGCCACCCATGCACAGGTATTTGATTTCGATAAAGTCGTCGATGCCGTATTTGGATCCTTCACGGCCGATGCCGGACTCTTTGACGCCGCCAAAGGGAGCCACTTCGGTCGAGATAATGCCTTCGTTAATACCGACCATGCCGTACTCCAATGCTTCACTGACCCGCCAAACCCGGCCAATATCGCGAGCGTAGAAGTAGGCGGCCAGACCGAACGGTGTATCGTTGGCCAGCTGGATCGCTTCGGCTTCGGTGCTGAACTTAAACACGGTGGCTACGGGGCCGAAAATTTCGGCGTTGGCGATCTCCATCTCCGCAGTAATGCCGGTCAGCACAGCCGGGGCAACAAAGTTCTGGCCCGGTACCGATTGGTGGATGCTGGGCTGTGCCGATGCACCCTGTTCGATCGCCGTTGCGATCAGGCCGTTGACCTTGCTGACCGCTTTGGCGTTGATCAGTGGTCCGGTGGTGACGCCGTTGGCAAAACCGTCGCCTAGTGATAGGGCGTTGACCGCTGCGTTGAGCTTCTCGACAAAAGCATCGTGAACACTGTCTTGAACCAGAACCCGGTTGGTGCAGACACAGGTCTGACCGGCGTTACGGAACTTGGACGCCATCAGTCCGGTAATGGCCGCATCCAGATCGGCATCGTCAAAGACGATGAATGGAGCGTTGCCGCCCAGCTCCAGAGAGATTTTTTTGACGGTATCGGCGCACTGACGCATCAAGATCTTGCCGACCGGGGTTGAGCCGGTGAACGACAGCTTGCGTACTCGGCTGTCGTCGCACAGAACCTTACCCACAGTCGCTGAGTCGTTGCTGGTGATGATGTTAAATACGCCCGCTGGAATGCCGGCCTGCTCTGCCAGCTCGGCCAATGCCAGCGCCGATAGAGGCGTGTCTTCACCGGGCTTGACCACGACGGTGCAGCCCGCTGCTAGCGCTGGTGCAACTTTACGGGTGATCATCGCAATCGGGAAGTTCCAGGGTGTGATCGCCGCAACCACACCGATAGGTTGCTTGATGGTGATCAGTCGCTTGTCGGGGCCGTGGGCGGGGATCACGTCGCCGTAAACACGCTTGGCCTCTTCGGCAAACCATTCGACAAAGGAGGCGCCGTAGACCACTTCTCCCATCGCTTCTGCGATCGGCTTGCCCTGTTCTGTAGTCATGATCTTGGCCAGATCCTGCTGGTTTTGCAGGATCAATTCGTACCAGTTTCGCAGAATGGCACCGCGTGCCTTGGCCGTGAGTGCGCTCCAGTCGGCTAACGCTGCCGCTGCCGCATCGATAGCGCTGCGTGTTTCATCGGCGCCCATATCTGCAACATCGGCGATATGCTGTTGGTTGCTGGGATTGGTCACAGCGAAGCGGCCGCCCGAGTCGGCATCACGCCATGCTCCGTTGATATACGCTTGTGTTTTGAGCAGGGAAGGGTTGTCGATGGTCAGTGTCATAGCTCGATCCTAGTGTTATAAGCCTGTCCCTGGTTAGGCGGGGCTTGATAGTTATTATAAAAAATCAGCAATGTTATAGATGCTGTGTCGGCCATTCAGCGCGTACGTACTGAGACGAGCGATAGT
>JBFFKD010000155.1:0-6352 GCA_041555595.1 Motiliproteus sp. | reverse complement strand
TGAAAGACTTACAACGTCGCCGCCCAGAGGCATCTAAATCAGGTGGCGGATCTGTATCGATCGATACAGATCCGCCACCTGATTTAGATGCCTCTGGGCGGCGACGTTGTAAGTCTTTCAGGACAATCGCACCATCAGGACCGCTACCTTCGATGCCGCTGATATCCCATTGCTGTTGCCACGCCAGCAGGCGGGCAGCGGGGGAAATAGTGACATTGGAAACGGTTGGCCGCGGTACAGTAATCACCTCTGATGCCGAAGCGGGCCGCAAAATCAGCGCCTCTATTGGCCGGGCTTGCTGAGGTTCATCATGTTGTTCCCCGGTGTTATCCGAACGCCCCCCCGACACGGCGATGATCGGTGTACCGACATCGCACAACTCGTCCAAAGGCACCAGCAGCTGTTCGATGGTAAGGTCCTCGAACACCTCCATATCGATCACGCCTTTATCGGTCTCGATCAGGGCGACCGTATCCCCCCTGCAGACCTGTTGTCCGGGTTCCACCCGCCACTCAACCACCTTGCCCCGCGCCATATCTGCGCCGAATGAGGGCATCTCCAGTGTCTTCATCACTCACCCTCAGCATTAACCATCAGAGGTTTGCTAATACGTATTTCCTAAAACATAGTTAATTGCCGCTATGATCTCTTCGACCTGCGGCGTGGCGGCCTGCTCCAGATGGGCAGGATAGGGAATCGGCACCTCTTTACTGCAGACACGTTTGATGGGAGCGTCCAGATCCCACAGGCAGTACTCGGCAAACTGGGCACTGAGTTCCGAGGCCAGGCTGCCGGTTCGCCAAGCTTCATCGACGATCACCACACGCCGGGTCTTGCGCACCGACGCAAACAGGGTTTCGCTATCCAGTGGTCGCAGGCAACGCAGGTCGACTACTTCGACACCAACTCCCTTGCCGGCCAATTGCTCGGCTGCCGACAGCGCCTTATGCAGGTTTCCCCCGTAGGCGATCAGGGTGACATCCTTCCCCGGACGCCGGATCACAGCCTTGAAAGCATCGAAGTCCGAGCGCAATGGCGGCAGGTCTTCGACATTGTTGTAGAGCATGACATGCTCAAAAATAACCACCGGATCTGGGTCGTCGATGGCGTCGGCCAACATGTACCGGGCATCCTCGACGGTGGCTGGTGCCAACACCTTGATCCCAGGCACATGGGCATACCAATTTTCCAGGCTATGCGAGTGCTGAGCCGCCAGCTGTTTGCCAGAACCCGATGCCATCCGGAAAACGATCGGCACCCCGATCTGACCACCAGACATATGCCGCAACGTGGCGGCGTTATTAACGATCTGATCCAGCGCCAGTAGGCTGAAGTTAACGGTCATCACCTCGACAATAGGACGCATCCCCCCCATAGCGGCACCGATTCCGGCACCGACGAAGCCGGATTCTGACAAGGGGGTATCGCGTACCCGCTGCTCTCCAAACTGACCGAGTAGCCCCTTGGAGACGGCATAGCAACCACCATAATGGCCGACGTCCTCACCCATCAGAAACACCCGTTCATCGGCTTCCAGCGCCTCACGGATCGCTTCACGAATAGCTTCACGGTAACTGATTTTATCCATCACCTCAGCTCCGCTGCATATACGTGATGACAAAGGTCCTCGATCCTTTCAAAAGGAGCCTGCTCGGCAAACTCAACCGCTTGCTGTAGCTCCTCTTCAATTTCCCGTTCGATCTGCGCCAGCTCGTCATCGGTGATGTAACCGCTTTGCTGTAGCCAGGCCCTGAATAACACGATCGGCCCCTTGTCCAGCCACTGCTGAACCTCCTCTTGAGACCGGTATAGCTGGGTATCGAACATCGAGTGTCCACGGAGCCGGTAGGTCTGGCACTCCAGCAGTTGTGGTCCCTGCCCCTGTCGGATCGCTTGGCACATCTCTCCGGCGGCGGCCTCCACCTCGATCACATTCATACCGTCCACGCTCCGGCTAGCCATGCCATAGCTGGCAGCTTTGGTGGCGACAGACATTTCCGACTCGGACCGATCCAACGAGGTCCCCATGGCATAACCGTTGTTCTCGCAGACGAACAACACCGGTAACTCCCATAACACAGCCAAGTTCATGCTTTCATGAAACTCTCCCTCCGCGACGGCTCCCTCACCGAAAAAACAGCTGGTCACTCGATTGCGTCCCTGCAGCTGATCGGCCAGCGCCATACCGACGGCCATCGGCAGCGCCCCGGCAACGATGGCATTGCCGCCATAAAATCTTTTGCTGCGATCAAAAATATGCATAGAACCACCACGACCGAGACTACTGCCGCTCTGTTTGCCATACATCTCAGCCATCACCGCTCTGATATCCAGTCCGCGTGCCAGGGCATGACCATGCTCACGGTAGGTAGCAAAAATGGCATCATCTTCCGTTAAGACTTCAATGACGCCCACCGCAATCGCTTCTTCACCGATGTATAAATGGAGAAAGCCGCGGATTTTCTCCTGGGTATACAGCTCGGCACACCTCTCCTCGAAACGACGAATGCGCAGCATGGACCGCAGTCGTTGATGCAGGTCGGCTTTACTCAAATGTATCTTCATAAGCACTCCTTGGCCCTATGTTATGGTCAATAGTTCAGCCGCTTTCATCGCACTCCAGGGTAGAAATATCCCCGACAGGAAGCCCAAGTTCCCTGGCTTTGAGCAAGCGTCGCATGATCTTGCCACTGCGGGTCTTTGGCAGGTTAGTTCTGAACTCGATCGTTCTGGGCGCCACCGACGGTCCCAGTTTTTTACGGGCCTGTGCCATGATGCTCTTGTTGAGTTCATCGTCAGGGGTGTAACCAAGGTTCAGCGCCACATAGGCCTTAACAATCTCCCCGGCGATCTCGTCAGGCATGCCGATCACGGCAGCTTCGACCACTGCGGGGTGCTCCAGCAAGATACTCTCCACTTCGAAGGGGCCGATCAGGTGCCCAGAGGATTTGATCAGATCATCGGACCGGCCTACGAACCAGAAGTAACCGTCAGAGTCCCGGGAGACCAGATCTCCGGTCAGATACCAGCCGTGGTAAAAACATTGCCGATACCGCTCAGTTTGATTCAGATAACCACGGAACATCGAAGGCCATCCCGCTTTGAGCGCCAGTTCACCAGGGGCACCCGCCTCAGTTATCGCTCTGTAACTGCCATCGTCCGTTTTCTCCATGATGCAGGCCGTAACGCCGGGCAAGGGGCGCCCCATGGAGCCAGGTTTCACTACCTCACCGGGAAAATTAGCAATCATGATGCCGCCGGTTTCGGTCTGCCACCAGTTATCATGGAAGGGGGTTCCGAACACTTTTTCGCTCCAGATAACCGCTTCCGGGTTAAGGGGTTCACCGACGCTGGCAAGCAAACGTAGCTGGCTCAGGTCGTAGTGGCTGACAATATCGGAACCGGCTTTCATCAACATCCGAATGGCCGTGGGGGCGGTGTACCAGACCGTGACCCGCTGATCCTGCAGTGTGCGGTACCAGCGATCAGCATCTAACTCGGCTTCGTCCACCAGCAGGGTGGCGCGAAGACACAGAGGCGAGATGACGCCATAGCTGGTGCCGGTCACCCAGCCGGGGTCAGCAGTACACCAGTAGACATCCTCCGGTTGCAGGTCGAGGGCATAAAACCCGGAATGGATATGGTGGATCACCGCACCATGAACGTGCACCGCACCCTTCGGTTTACCGGTAGTGCCGCTGGTAAAATGAAGCAGTGCCCTGTCCTCTTCGGCGGTCTCACAGAGCTCGAAGTCGGGAGAGGCTGCAGCCATCGCCCGCTCCAGGTCGATGCAGCCGGTGGGGCATTGTCCCTTAATATCAAACAACAGGATATGGCGCAGGCTGGGCAGTTGATCACGCCAAGGTGCGACCTTCTTGCAGTAGAGTTTTTCCGTTGTGACCAATACTTTGGCCTGACCAATCTCCATTCGAGATCGCACCGGTTCGGGGCCGAAAGCGGAAAACAGTGGCGTGAATACCGAGCCGGTTTTCAAGCTCCCCAGCAGCGCGATATAAAGGGTTGGAACGCGCCCTGCCAGGCTGTAGACACCGTCGCCAAGCCCAACTCCCAGGCCATTCAGCACATTGGCAAAGCGGTTAGTCTGCTGCATCAACCGCCGATAGCTTAGATCCTCGGCCTCTCCCTGTTTGCTTAACCAGCGGATAGCTACCTGGTCACCAAACCCTTGATCAACATGACGGTCGACCGCCTCGTAGGCGATATTGATACCCTGACCATAACCGGTCACGGCGTTCCGTGCCTGTTGCCAATCAAAGTCCCGATAGGTGGTTTGGTAGTCCTTGAGATTATGGATTCGGCTATCCTTTGCGGTAACCCCAGAGAACTCCATCAGTGCCTCCTGACCTTCAACTATCTATGTTGTCTGCTTCGGCCTTCAACCTTTTCATCGACGCTTCAGCCGTAGCAATATGCTGAGCGGCACGCAGTACGCTATCGGGATTCAGCGAGATGGAATCGATCCCCTGCTCCACCAAAAACTCAGCAAATTCGGGATGGTCACTCGGTGCCTGACCGCAGATGCCGACCTTACGACCATACTGGTGGGCGACTCGGATCACATCACTGATCATCCGTTTGACCGCTTCGTCGCGGGCATCGAAGATATCGGCCAACATCTGGGAGTCCCTATCAATTCCCAGCACCAGCTGGGTCAGGTCATTGCTGCCGATGGAAAAGCCGTCAAACAGCTGGGAAAAACGATCGGCCAGCACTACATTGGAGGGGATTTCGCACATAACATAGACCTGCAGCCCCCGCTCGCCCCGAACAAGACCGCATTCGGCCATCACGTCGAGAACTTGCTGGGCTTCGGTGGGGGTGCGGCAAAACGGGATCATCACCACGATATTCTTCAGGCCCAGGTGCTCACGGGCTTTTTTGATCGCCTGACACTCAAGTTTAAAGCCATCCCGGTACTGTTCGCGGTGATACCGGGCGGCTCCACGAAACCCCAGCATCGGGTTGGCCTCCTCTTGCTCAAATACCTCGCCTCCTAGCAGGCAACGGTACTCGTTGGACTTGAAGTCCGACATGCGCACGATCACCGGGTAGGGATAGCGGGAGGCGGCGATCTTGGCCAGGGCCCGCGAAAGCATCTCAACAAAGTAATCCGGTTTATCCGGGAAGGCTGCGGTTAAGGCTTCAATCTCCCGTCGACTAGAGGGATCCGTGACCTGCTCGAAATGGACCAGAGCCATAGGATGCACGCGGATAAAGCTGCTGATGATAAACTCTATCCGGGTCAAACCAATACCTCTGACAGGCAGCTGCCACCACTGCAGGGCGCTGTCAGGCATGGCCATGTTGATCATCAGGTCGGTGCGGGTCTCGGGGATTTGGCTCAGGTCGGTCTCCAGAGTCTCGAAAGCCAGCCGGTCACGATACACAGTGCCTAAGGCACCCTCGGCACAGGACAGGGTCACCGCTTCACCCTGGGGCAGAACCTGGGTGGCATCACCGGTACCAACGATAGCCGGCACTTTCAGTTCGCGGCTGACGATCGCCGCATGGCTGGTCGGACCGCCGGTATCGGTAATGATACCGGCGGCGCGACGCATCAGCGGTACCCAATCAGGATCTGTGCGCTCGGTCACCAGAATGTCACCATCACGGAATCGCACGCTGTCTTTTATGTCTCGCACCACGCAGACCTCACCGGTAGCAATGGCGCCGCCGACGCTGCTGCCACGGGTCAGAATCTCCCCCGTCTCCTTCAACCGATAGCGGGTCAATAGTCCCCGGGGCTTCTGTGACTCGATGGTCTCCGGGCGTGCCTGCAAGATGTAAAGTTGCCCGCTACTCCCCTCCTTGGCCCACTCGATATCCATGGGGCGCTGGTAATGCTTTTCTATCTGGCAGCACCAACGCGCCAACTGCAGTATTTCGTCATCGTCAAGCACGAAACGCACCCGATCCTCGGATGGTACCTCGACGTTTTCGATGCCACTTTCAGCCCTTTCTTCAGCCCTTTGTTCACCACTAATCGAACCGGTAGCAGCACCGCGATAGATATACTTGGTCTCCTTGCTGCCCAATTTTTTTTCGATGATAGGACTGTACAGAGGATCATCCAGCAACGGTTTAAACACCATAAACTTGTCCGGCACCACCCGCCCCTGCACAACACTTTCTCCCAGCCCCCAGCTACCGCTAATCACCACCGCATCCGGAAAGCCGCTCTCGGTATCCAGAGTAAAGGCGACACCAGCACAGCCCAGGTCCGAACGAACCATAAGTTGAATACCGACCGACAGGGCGACCTCCTGATGGGCAAAACCACACTCCTCCCGGTAGGCGATGGCCCGGTCGGTATAGAGTGACGCAAAGCAAC
>JBFFKD010000154.1:0-6409 GCA_041555595.1 Motiliproteus sp. | reverse complement strand
GCTGATCGCAGCTGCCGCACCCCGCTCAGGCGCGGCTGCAGCACCGGGCGGTTGGTTAGATAAAGAACCGGGCACACCCGAGGCCGCGCTCCCAGCCATCCGACTCTCACTGGAGGTCTGCTCCGAGCGCAGCGAAGGCAGATCGGGATTGAACAACTCATCGGTCTGTTCTACCGCAGTAAAATCGACATCAGCGGAGACCTCGGCGCGAAACCGCCCCATCCCGACCACCGGCTCCAAAATCCCTTGAACCCGGGCATTCAGCCGCTCTTCAACCTTGCGCACATACTCTAGCTGCTTGGCCGCCAGCCCCACCTCTTCGTCAATATCATGACTATTAAGCAGCCGCCCCTTCTGATCAACAACCGTGACATCTCTAACTTCCATCTGCGAAATACTGGAGGCAACCAAATTGGCGATCGACGATATCTGAATCTTGCTCAGCTCACGACCTGCGTACAACTCAATAAATACCGATGCGGTAGGCTTACGACTATCACGAACAAACACTGACTGCTTAGGCAACGCCAAGTGCACTCGGGCTGATTTCACCGACAACAAACTCGCGACGGTTCTGGCCAACTCACCCTCCAGCCCGCGCCGGAACCGGGTGGTCTCCATAAACTGACTGGTACCCAGCGCCTGCTCCTGATCGAGCAGCTCAAAACCAACCGTGTTACGACCATTCAAACCCTCGGCCGCCAGTTTCAGCCGCGCCTGATGAATCTGATCCGCCGCTACCAACAAGGCACCACTACTACCGTCGATCCGATAAGGAATTTGGTTTTGCTGCAGGGTATCGATAATCTCATTGGCGTCGAGACTATTGAGATTACTTAGCAGCGGCCGAAAATCAGGCTCTTGCGACCACAACACGACAGCGAACCCGATCGCGACACTGGCCGCCAGACCGACCATCAGACCAATCTGCCGGAAAATCCCCAGCCGATTAAAGCCCGCAGCCGCTCCCAACCCGGCCGGCATCGAATCTGTTACAACTGGTGCGTTATCAACCGCCACTTACTCAGCTCCTGAAATCAAATCGGCATCTTAGAGATATCTTCATAAGCCGATACCAGCTTATTGCGCACTTGGGTCATCGCCTGAAACGAAACACTCGCCTTCTGCAACCCGATCATCACCTGGGGTAGATCGACCGTGGGATCACCCTTCTCATAGGCGGTCGACAATTTTTTGGCGCTCGACTGAGTTTCATTAACACTATCAATCGCACGCTTAAGCAGATTCCCAAAGCCACCCGGCTCAATTTTCCCAACCAACTCCGGCGAACCGACACCGCCCAAAGCCTGTGGCGCACCCACGCCTTGCTGAACCTGGCTTTTCAACGTCCGCATCTGTGTCAATACATTCTGAATATCGAGACGATCAGTCATCACCACTTCCTTCTACACCTGCCAGCGCGATCATGTCACTTATCTGACGCATTATATCCAAAACCGAAACCATGCCCACCGAAAAACGACAATAAAATGTCGTTTTGACTCAGCACCGCAAATTCCAGTGATTAAATGCAACATTCAAGCCAAGTAGCAACAGCCGCCACCAGCAAACACCGAGACCTCAGCGAAAAAACCATCAAGAGATAGAGCAGATCGCTGCCCGAACAGGCAGCGTAATTAGCATGACAAGATACCGAACCAACCAGCCCCAGGATTCAAAACGAAACACGGGCTCTCAACACACGACAAAACTCTAGCAAGCGGACACCCAATCCGCAGCGCTCAAGGCGTAGGCGTTTGACCGAACTTAAGCCGAACATACATCAGCGCAACCGTAATCGCATCACCCAGCGCGGTATGCCGCTGCAATATAGGCAGATCCAATTTACTGGCGATGGTATCAAACCGTAGATCCGCATCACCACCGACCGATTTCCACTTGATGATGTCGTGGTAAACATGGGACAACTCGATCGCCTTGTTGGGCAGCCCAAATCCGTACAGCGGACGTAAAAACTTATCCAGCATCTGCACGTCGTAATTGACGTAATAACCCAGAATGGGCCGATTACCGACAAACGCCAGCACCTGCTCCAACGCCTCTTCGAGCTCAACCCCTTCGGACAGATCCATCGCCCGAATTTTATGAATCACGATCGAATCCCCGCTCAGACTCTTCGGCGGTTTCAACTTGATATCGAGCCGCTCACTGGTTTTGACCCGACGCCCCTTAATGACGACCGCACCGATCGATAAAATCTCACCCTCTTTGACATTCAAGCTGGTGGTTTCACAATCCAACGACACCACCTCATCACCCTTATAGGGCTCAAACAGATGCCCGTATGGCCCGTCACGATGGCGCTTTCTATCCTGGTATATTTTAAATTTACGTAACACCACAGACTCCCTCAACAACCTTAACGATCAAGATGGAATTTTAACGACAAGGTCTTTTTAAACTCTTTCACCACCTTCAGCGCTTCGCGCAACAGGTCCTTATCCAAGCGATCGAGCTTATCGGGAAAAATCAGGTTGGGAGAGTCGTTGAAATCCTCCTGATCCATTCGCAACAACTGCTGCTCCAGCCGTATCTGTACAAAAATCGACAGTGCCTCTGACAGATCACCACCCTGCTGCCTGGACAACACACCCGCCTCGACCAAGCAATCGATCCGTTTAAAGGTATTAGCTTTCAACACCCGATGCTGCAGCGCCAAGGTACGAACACCGTGCACAATCGGGAAAATAGCCCCCTTCTTAATATCGATGACATGATCCTTAGTCTTGATACTACCGAAGAAGGTCAATGGGGTATCGAACTCCAACGACGCTTTAACAAAGTGCGAAAAGAACACCTCATTATCGTGCATCCGACGTAGAAACCAGTTACGCCCTGCCTTAAACAGCGCCGGATTACCTGCCACCGGCTTGGCATCAACCGAAATCGCCAAATTCATCAGCGACTCGCCATCGGCACTATTGGCCCACCCCTCCATGCGCTCGGTGAAATCACCCAGGTGCTGCACCCAGTATGGATTACTGACCATGATATTACCCGGGCACCTAGGGTAGCCAAACTCAATCAGCGTCTCGGTAAACTTATTCAGCACCGCCTCTCGTCCTGGCCAGCGAAGACCGTCACGCATCAGCACCGCGTTATCCTGATCGGTTTTCATGATCTGTTCGCCGCGCCCCTCGCTACCCATCACGATCAGACAAACATGCGGCAGAATATCCTCGGGCACCAACAGGGTGAACAACTTCGCCATCACCCGCTCGTTCATCGCCGACACCAAGTCCATCGCAAACCGCGCTTTAACCCCGTGCATCACCAACGAACGGATCAAGTCATTCAAACCATGCGCGGCCAGACTCAGATCTTCGACGGTAGATGCCCGCTGAATCCGCAATCCGATCACATGCGAGTGACTGGACAGATAACTCAACACATCGGTCAGCTCGATAATCCCCAGCAGCCCGCCATCCTTCATCACCACCACCCGCTCGATATGCTGCTGAGTCATCAGGATCAGCGCATTGAACAGGTAATCGCCGGCTTCGACCGTAATCAACCGGTAGCTGGCAATATCAGAGACCGGCGTATCCAGCGGCAACTCATTAAGAACCACGGCATTGAGCAGGTCGGTACCTGTCACCATACCGTAGCGCGCCCCCCGCTTGACCAACACGCAATCGGCATGCTTTTCACGCATCAACGCCGTGGTCTCTTTGACTGTAGCCAGATCCAACACAATCAGCGGCTCACGCATTGCATCGCCGTCGACCTGAGCCAGCATGAACTCAGCCATACTC
The DNA here is from genome assembly GCA_041555595.1 of Motiliproteus sp. Lineage (GTDB taxonomy): Bacteria > Pseudomonadota > Gammaproteobacteria > Pseudomonadales > Balneatricaceae > Motiliproteus. Next base: position 2,633 of record JBFFKD010000154.1, on the reverse strand, counting down.
TGATCATCACCATGCTCCTCATGGATCTCAGTCTTAGCCGCCAGAGTACGACTGAAGTAGTCACCAAACCGAGCATTGCTATAGACCAATTCCAGCAGAGACTTGGTCGGCAGGATATGCGCAATCGTCTCCTCTTCGGCTGCGAAATTATGAATCGCCTTACCTTTTAGGGCAGACCAGGCACCAAAGTAATCTTCATCACTGTAATGAACAAAGACATGCTCCTCTTCACCCACCTTCGAATCACTCTCACGCACCTTACCTTTGAGGATAATAAACAACCCTTCAGGCGCCTCGCCGGCAGTGATCAGCTTTTCGCCCTTCTGGTAATAACCAATATCCAGGCTATTTTTGAGCAGTGCCAGCTCGCTCGGCTCGAGCAAGCTAAACGGCAGATTGGAGGCATTAAACTCTTGCGACATCGATTACGACTCCCATAGAAAACTCTGGAAACAACACCTGGCCCTATCGCAACCCAGACACTCTTTGCACAGCTATCCTGCAATACAAAACTCGGCTAATAAACAAAAAAGGCACACCGCAGTAGCTGCAGGTGTGCCTTATTTGAACTGCGCCCTAGGCGGTCATACCACCCAGGTCGCTGATCACCTTAGTGCGCGTGCGCTTCACCAGCACCACGTGGGATGCGGATATCCTCAACCATGTGCTGAATCTCAGCAGGTGGTGGAGGTGTCATTGAAGAAACAATGAACGCAGTGATGAAGTTCAGGATCATACCCACGGTACCGAAGCCTTCTGGCGAGATACCCATGAACATTTCGTCCTTGGTACCACCCATAAACTTGAAGTAAACGATGTAGGCCATGGTAGAACCGATACCAACGATCATACCGGCAACCGCACCTTCCTTGTTCATACGAGTAGAGAAGATACCCATGATGATAACAGGGAAGAATGAAGAAGCTGCCAGACCGAAGGCCAGTGCGACTACGATCGCTACGAACCCTGGAGGGTTGATACCGAAGTAACCCGCAACACAGATCGCGAAGATCGCAGCCAGACGGGCGTACAGCATCTCCTGCTTCTCAGTGATATTCGGATTGATGGTCTTCTTCATCAAGTCATGCGCGATAGCGGTAGAGATTACCAGCAACAGACCTGCCGCAGTCGACAGTGCCGCAGCAACCGCACCGGCAGCAACCAACGCGATTACCCAACCTGGAAGCTGAGCGATCTCTGGGTTAGCCAATACCATGATGTCACGGTCAACGTAGACTTCGTTAGCAAATGGCTGCTTAGCCGCATCGAAAGAACCGTCGTTCGCATTGGTTACAACACGTGAACCGTCAGCATTGCGGTTGTCACCGTCAAAGGCAGGCTTGCCCTTACCGGTAAACGCCTTACCCGCAGCGTACTGAACCTTGCCATCGCCGTTGTAATCGTTCCAACCGATCAGACCAGAGTTCTCCCAGTTCTTGAACCACTCAGGCATCTCTGAGTAAGCAACACCGGTGTTATCAGGACCGTTAACTGTCTTGATCATGTTGTACTTACCGAACGCCGCCACACCCGGTACCGCAGTGTAAAGAATAGCGATGAACAGCAGAGCCCAGCCCGCAGAGGTCCGCGCATCTTTCACCTTAGGTACGGTGAAGAAACGTACGATTACGTGCGGCAGACCCGCAGTACCACACATCAGTGCAGCGGTCAGGAAGAACATATCCAGCGTCGACTTACCACCGGCGGTGTACTCTTTGAGACCCAGCTCAGTTGACAGCGAGTTGATGGTAGCCAGAACCGACTGCCCGTCACCCAGCGTCGCACCCAAACCAGTCTGCGGCAGCACGTGGCCGGTAATCTGGAAAGAGAGGAACAGAGCAGGAACAGTGTAAGCCAGGATCAGTACGCAGTACTGAGCAACCTGGGTGTAAGTGATCCCTTTCATTCCACCCAGTACGGCGTAGAAGAATACGATCGCCATGCCCAGCACAACACCTTCGTTGATACCGATTCCCAGGAAGCGAGAGAATACGATACCTACACCACGCATCTGACCGGCCACGTAAGTGAACGAGATGATGATGGTACAGATAACCGCGATAACCCGCGCAAAGTTAGAGTAGTAACGATCACCAACGAAGTCAGGCACAGTGAACTTGCCGAATTTACGCAGGTAAGGTGCCAGCAACATCGCCAGCATTACGTAACCACCGGTCCAACCCATCAAGTAGGCTGCACCGTCACGACCGATAAAGGAGATGATACCGGCCAGGGAGATGAATGATGCCGCTGACATCCAGTCAGCTGCCGTTGCCATGCCGTTAGCAACCGGATGAACACCGCCGCCAGCAACATAGAACTCTTTGGTTGATCCAGCGCGAGCCCAGATCGCGATGCCGATATACAGCGCGAAAGACGCGCCGATAAAGGCAAAGTTAAGAATATCTTGGGTTTCCATATAGAAAGCCGTCCTGTCTAATTATTGTTATAAGAGCTGTTATTCGTGAACGTCGTATTTCTGATCGAGCTTGTTCATGCTTGCTGCGTAAGCAACGATCAAACCACAGAATACGTAAATCGATCCCTGCTGAGCGAACCAGAATCCCAATTGAAATCCAAAGAAATCGATTGAGTTAAGCTCTTCGATGAACAGGATTCCGCAGCCGTAGGAG
>JBFFKD010000153.1:0-6421 GCA_041555595.1 Motiliproteus sp. | reverse complement strand
CTTTGACCATTGCTGATTTTGATCCTGAAGTTGCCGCCGCCATTGCCGCCGAGAAGCAGCGCCAGGAACAGCACATCGAGCTGATCGCTTCTGAGAACTATGCCAGCGAACTGTCGATGGAAGCACAGGGTTCCTGTCTGACCAATAAGTACGCCGAAGGCTACCCTGCCAAGCGTTACTACGGTGGTTGTGAGCACGTAGATGTGATTGAGCAGTTGGCCATCGATCGGGCTAAAGAGTTGTACGGCGCCGCTTACGCCAACGTTCAGCCGCATTCGGGTTCGCAAGCCAACGCTGCTGTTTACATGGCGTTGTGTAAGCCGGGCGATACCGTGTTAGGCATGAGCCTGGCCCACGGTGGCCACCTGACCCATGGTGCCTCGGTTAGCTTTTCTGGCCGGATCTACAACGCCATCCAGTATGGTCTGAATCCTGAAACCGGCGAGATCGATTACGACGAAGTTGAGCGGCTGGCTAAAGAGCACAAGCCCACCATGATTGTGGCTGGTTTTTCCGCGTACTCGCGCATTGTTGACTGGCAGCGGTTCCGCGATATCGCCGACAGTGTTGGCGCCTACCTGTTTGTCGACATGGCTCACATCGCCGGTCTGGTTGCTGCCGGTGCTTATCCTTCTCCGGTCGGTATTGCCGATGTTACCACTACGACCACCCATAAGACGCTGGGCGGCCCGCGTGGCGGCCTGATCCTGTCCAACGGTGACGAAGAGCTGCAGAAGAAGCTGAACTTTGCCGTCTTCCCTGAAAGCCAGGGCGGCCCGCTGATGCATGTGATCGCGGCCAAGGCTGTTTGTTTCAAGGAAGCGATGACCGATGAATACAAGAGCTATCAGTTCCAGGTGGTTAAAAACGCCCAGGCGATGGCCAAGGTCTTTATGGATCGCGGTATCGATATCGTTTCCAACGGCACCGATGATCATCTGTTCTTGGTTGACCTGATCAACAAGGATATCACCGGCAAAGATGCCGATGCTGCCCTGGGTCGTGCCAACATCACCGTCAATAAGAACTCGGTACCGAACGATCCGCGCTCTCCGTTCGTGACCAGTGGTCTGCGGATCGGTTCGCCAGCCGTGACTCGTCGTGGCTTTGGTGAGAACGAAGTGATCGAGTTGACCGGTTGGATCTGCGATATCCTCGACGATATCAGCAACGAAGAGACCATCGCGCGGGTGAAGCAGCAGGTGATCGAACTTTGTGCGCGGTTCCCGGTTTACAGCAAGTAACAGCCGTCGAGCTCTGAACTGAGCCTCGACCCCGGGCCCCGATCGCTTTCGATTGGGGCTTTGTTGTTTTTATGTTTTTGTTTTTCTGTCCAGACTCGGGTCTGGATTGACGCTCTTTAAGGCAGGTTGCTCGCGATGCATTGTCCGTTCTGCAAAGCCCATGAAACCAAAGTGATCGACTCCCGTCTGGTCGCCGAAGGCGATCAGGTACGTCGTCGTCGGGAATGCCTCTCCTGTAGCGAACGCTACACCACCTACGAAGTCGCCGAATTGTTGATGCCGCGTCTAGTCAAGCACGACGGCACCCGTCAGCCGTTCGACGAAGATAAGCTACGTGCCGGCATCTTGCGGTCGTTGGAGAAGCGCCCGGTCAGTATTGAACAGATCGAATCTTGCATCATTCAGATCAAACACCAGCTGCGTGCGACCGGCGAACGCGAAGTGCCATCGATGGTGGTTGGCGAAGCGGTGATGAACGCGTTGCGCCAGCTCGATCAGGTTGCTTATGTTCGCTTTGCCTCGGTCTATCGCAGCTTTCAGGATATCAGCGAGTTTCAGGCTGAGATCGATAAGCTGGCGATCAGCGCCGCGGACTCTCAATCATCATCCGAAGACGAGGCGGCCGATCGCTGATGTCTTTTTGTGCCGACGACTACCGTTATATGGCGCGGGCGCTGCAACTGGCTGCGCAAGGGCTGTTCACCACCGAACCCAACCCGCGGGTCGGTTGCGTGTTGGTCAATGACGGTGCAGTGGTGGGTGAAGGCTTTCATATCCGTGCCGGCGAAGGCCACGCCGAAGTTAATGCATTGGCGATGGCTGGCGAGCGCGCGAAAGGCGCCACCGCTTACGTAACCCTCGAACCCTGTTCGCATCAAGGAAAAACCCCACCGTGCTGCGATGCGTTGATGCGGGCCGGTGTTGAGCGGGTGATCTCGGCGATGCAGGATCCTAATCCACTGGTTTCCGGCCGTGGCCATCACCGTTTGCAGCAGGCCGGTGTCACGGTCAGCTGGGGGTTGCTGCAACCGCAAGCCGAAGCGCTCAATCCTGGTTTTATCAGCCGGATGTCGGAACAACGTCCGTATGTGCGGATCAAGCAGGCGATCAGCCTCGATGGCCGTACCGCGATGGCGTCGGGCGAATCCAAATGGATTACCGGGCCACAGGCACGCAGCGATGTACAACGATTACGGGCACGCAGCTCGGCTATCCTGACCGGCATCGGCACCGTTCTGCATGATGATCCGGCGATGACGCTGCGAGCCGAACAACTTGGCCTGACTAACGCCTCTGAGGTGATCAAGCGTCAACCGTTGCGGGTGATTCTCGACAGCACGCTGCGGACGCCGGTCGACGCCGCTATCCTCAATCACCCGGGCGAGACTGTGATCTTCTATAGCGAGGCGATCGATAGTCGAGTTGCCGAACTCAGTGGCAAGGCGACGCTGATTCAACAGGCTGCAATCGAACCGTTGGCGGTGTTGCAGTGGTTGGCCCGCGAACGCGAGTGTAACGAGCTGTTGATCGAAGCCGGAGCAACAGTAACCGGCAGTTTTATTAAGGCGGGGCTGGTCGACGAGCTGGTGATCTACCAGGCACCGACGTTGCTGGGTTCCAATGCCCGGCCGGCGTTTGCTCTGCCGATGGAGCAGATGGCGCAGCAGCATCGATTACAGTTGCTGGAGTCATGCTCGCTCGGCGATGACCAGCGATTGCGCTTCGCTTTGGTGACCGATAACAACACGGCAACGGAGGCGCGATAAACGATGTTTACCGGCATTATTGAAGCGGTGGGAGAGGTGGTCGACAGCCGTCCGCAGGGCGGCGATCTGCGCTTGCGGATAGGCACCGGCACGATGGATCTGAGCGACGTTAAGTTGGGCGATAGTATTGCGGTTAACGGCGTCTGCTTAACCGTGGTGGAGCTGCCCGGTGATGGTTTCTGGGCCGATGTGTCGCGTGAAACTCTTGCCCATACCGAATTTGAGCTGCTGGGTGCCGGTGACAGAGTCAATCTGGAGAAGGCGATGATGCCGACCAGCCGTTTGGGTGGTCATATCGTCAGTGGTCACGTCGATGGGATCGGTGAAGTGGTGGAGCGGCGTGAGGACGGCCGCTCGATCCGCTTTGGTATTAAGGCGCCCTCAGCGCTGGCACGCTATATCGCCGCCAAGGGCTCGATCACGGTTGATGGTGTCAGTTTGACCGTCAATGCGGTCGAGGGGAGGGTGTTCGAACTCAACATCGTGCCGCATACGCTGGATCAGACCTTGATTAAATATTACAGTGTTGGCCGACGGGTCAACCTTGAAGTCGACATGATCGCTCGCTATCTGGAGCGGCTGTTGCAGGGCGCGACTGATAAAGGACCGGATGCCGATGATGATGCGGCATCCGGCCTGAGTCAGGCATTTTTAGCCGAACACGGATTTACCGGCCGCGCCTTTTAGATAGATTCACCGCGGCGTGCTAGCGCTTAGGCTCTAACCGCCGTCGTAACGATTATTAACTTAGAAACGTGTAACGGGACCCTCTATGGCTCTTAACTCCACCGCTGAACTGATCGAAGATATCCGTCAGGGCAAAATGGTTATCCTGATGGATGACGAAGATCGCGAAAACGAAGGCGATCTGGTGATCGCTGCCGAGAAAGTACGTCCCGAAGATATCAACTTCATGGCGACCCATGCCCGGGGTTTGATCTGTCTGACTCTGACCCGCTCGCACTGCGAGAAGCTCAACCTGCCTCTGATGGTGCAGGACAACGGCGCCCAATACTCGACCAACTTTACCCTGTCGATTGAAGCGGCTGAGGGGGTTACCACCGGTATTTCCGCGGCAGACCGAGCCCATACCGTTCGCACCGCGGTCGATGCGCAGGTGAAGCCCGAAGATATCGTCCAGCCGGGTCATATCTTCCCGCTGATGGCGCAGCCTGGCGGCGTATTGAGCCGCGCCGGCCATACCGAAGCCGGTTGTGATCTGGGGCGTTTGGCCGGCTGTCTGCCTGCTGCTGCAATCGTTGAAATCATGAACGATGACGGCACTATGGCGCGTCGACCCGATCTGGAAAAGTTCGCCGAGAAGCATGACCTCAAGATCGGCACCATCGCCGATCTGATCCACTACCGGATTTTGAACGAGCACACCGTCGACCGTGAGAGCTGCCGTAGCCTGCAGACCGCGTTCGGCGAATTTCAGGCGTTCAGCTACCGCGATAATATCCAGGGCGGCAGTCACCTGGCGCTGGTCAAAGGTGAGATCAAGAGTGATCAGCCGACTCTGGTGCGAGTGCACATGGCCGACGCGATGCGCGATGTGATCGGTGTCAGCACCGACGAGCCGAAGTGGACCCTACAGAAGTCACTGCAGAAAGTGGCAGAAGAGGGCAGTGGCGTTGTTGTGCTGCTCGGTGACAGCGTGCCGGAAGATTTAGCCGCCAGTCTTGATGCCCATCTGAACCAGCGTCCAGTACGCCCGGCCAACGTCGATGGTGCCGGCACCTATCTGACCGTGGGCACCGGCTCGCAAATTCTGCGCGACCTGGGCGTTGGCAAGATGCGCCTGCTCAGCTCGCCGATCAAGTTTAGCGCCCTGTCCGGGTTCGATCTCGAAGTGGTCGAGTTCATCCCCTGCCAGGACTGATGCGACCGTCGTTAGATCGCATCCCACAGACATTACACAGAATTAGAAGGACAGACAGATGACAGTACAGACAGTTGAAGGTGATTTCACCAATGCGCAAGCGGGCAAGTACGCCATTGTAGTCGGCCGCTTCAACGCCTTCGTGGTTGAGAGCCTGGTAGAAGGTGCCGTCGATACCCTTAAACGCCATGGCGTTGCCGAAGCCAATATCCGTATTGTTCGGGTTCCCGGTGCGGTCGAAATTCCGCTAGCGGTCCAGAAGGTCGCCGAGCAGAAGCGTGAAGATGCGATCATCGCTCTGGGCGCGGTTATTCGTGGCGGCACTCCGCATTTTGAGTATGTCAGCGCCGAAAGCGCCAAGGGCTGCTCGCAGGTGGCGATGGAGTTCGGCATTCCGGTGGCCAATGGCATTCTGACCGTTAACTCGATCGAGCAAGCGGTTGAGCGCTCGGGTACCAAGATGGGTAACAAGGGCGCCGAGGCGGCACTGTCTTCGCTGGAGATGGTTAGCCTGCTCAAGCAACTCGAGGGATAAGCGGTGACTGACTCTGATAACGGCGATCATAAGCCCAACCAAGCTCCACTCGGTCAACAACGGCCAAAGAAGAAAAAGAGTGGTAAGCCTTCACGTACGCAGATGAAACGTGAAGCGCGGAGTTTTGCTCTACAGGCGCTGTATCAGTGGCATATGGCCGGCTCGACCCTGAATGAAATCGAAGCCCAGTTCCGGGTCGAGAACGATATGAGCGGCACCGATCTGAAGCTGTTCTCGGCGCTGCTGCATGGCGTGCCATCCAGGTCGACCGAGCTTGATGAGGCGGTATTGCCGTATCTGGATCGTAAACTCGAAGAGCTTGACCCCGTCGAACTGACTGTACTGCGGATGGGAGCCTATGAACTGTCGGCGATGATCGATGTGCCTTACAAGGTCGCGATCAACGAAGCGGTCAATCTGGCCAAGATCTTTGGTGCCACTGAGAGTCATAAGTATGTCAACGGCGTGCTGGATCGGGTCGCCCGTGACTTCCGTCAAGCCGAACTCGATGGCGCTAAGCGCTGATCCGCTGACGTTGTCGATACCTTGACCTTGAGTGTTGCTGAGTTCGATCTGATTGCTCGCTATTTTGATTCGCTGCCCGGTTACGGTCAGGGTGTGGAACTGGGGATCGGCGATGATTGCGCCTTACTGCAGGTGCCTGATGGCCAGCAGTTGGCGGTATCGATCGATACGCTGGTCGAGGGTACTCACTTTCTACCCGGTATGCCCGCCGAGGAGCTGGCCTACCGCGCGGTCTCGGCTTGCGTTAGTGACTTGGCGGCGATGGGGGCGACACCGGCTTGGCTGACGCTGGCGCTGACACTACCCGAATCTGATCCCGATTGGTTGCAGCCGTTTAGTCAGGGGTTGGGTCAGTCGTTACAGCAATACGGCCTGAGTCTGGTCGGTGGCGACACTACCCGTGGCCACCGTACCCTGAGTTTGCAAGTTCATGGCTTTGTACCGCAAGGAGTTGGGTTGACGCGTAAGG
>JBFFKD010000152.1:0-6431 GCA_041555595.1 Motiliproteus sp. | reverse complement strand
GGGGTCCAGCTGGTTGAAATTCTGCGTGCCTGCAGCGCATCACCAACCGATTACGCAGGCACTGCACGACTACAATCAAAGCCAATCGCTGGCACCGCTGTATATCGAACATCCAGTCTTGACCGCCGATGGCAGCCGCCGCCTGATCGCCTGGAACTGCACCAATATCAACGTTGCAGCGACATCAGACAACGCCGACAACCGACTGACAAATAGCCCGGATGGCAATCAGCAGCTGCTCTGCTCTGGGCTCGACATTACCAAAAACCGTGAAACACAGGATACGCTGCACAAACTCTCCTGCGCGGTCGAACAGAGCTCCACCTCGGTGATGATCTTCGACAACCACGGCCTGATCGAATATATCAATCCAGCCTTTACCCGTCAGACCGGCTTCGACACCAGCGAAGTTATCGGCCAAAAGCCAACCTTTTTGGAAGGCAAAGAGACCGATCAAAAGACTCTATTCCAACTTCGTCGCACCCTGCTGCGCGGCGATAACTGGCAGGGAGACATCTGTTACCGCAAGAAAAATGGCCAATATTTCTGGGCCAAGGAGCAGATATCTCCGATTAAGAATGACCAGCAACAGATCAGCCATTACGTCAGCGTCAGCGAAGATATCACCGCCGAGCGACAACAACGTGCACAAATCGAACAGCTCGCCTTCCACGATCAATTAACCCAACTGCCCAACCGACGGTCGTTTATCAAACACCTCAACAGCTCAATCAATCTCTGCCACCAGCAAGAACGTCGCTTGACCCTGTTCTATCTCAACCTCGACCACTTTAAACGAATCAACGATAACCAAGGACAGTACGCCGGAGACCAAGTGCTGTGCCGCATCGCCGAAACGCTCCGCCGTGAGATCCGTAAAGAGGATCTGATCGCCCGTTACAGCAGCGATGAGTTTTTGCTAGCACTGCACGATCTGACCCAGGATCAGGCCAGCGACTTTGCCCGCCGTATCAACCGACTAGTACGGCAACCCGTTATGCTACACAACGGCGAAGCTCGGCTACTGACCACCAGCATCGGCATCGCCTCCTATCCCGATAACAGCCAACAGCCCAACGAGCTGATCAAATTCGCTGACCTGGCGATGCATCAAATAAAACAAGCCGATGGTAACGGCTATCGTTTTTTTACCAAGAAGATGCAAGATGAGCTCAACGCCGATATATTCCTCGAAAAGCAACTGCACAAAGCGATCGAAAACGACGAATTCATTCTCTACTACCAGCCCCAGATAGACGTAAAGAATCGTTGTGTCATCGGTATGGAAGCGCTGGTTCGGTGGATCCATCCCGAGCGAGGCATGATCCCTCCAGACCAGTTCATTGCGATCGCCGAACGTTCTGGCTTGATCGTGGCCCTGGGGCAACACGTACTGCGCAAGGCCTGTCAGGGTTACCAGATGCTCGACACCTTAGGGCTGGGACACCTGCGGATTGCCATCAACTTATCGGCGCTGCAATTTCGCGATCCTTTGTTTGCCCGCAGCTTCCGCCAGACCCTAGCTGAGTTCAAAGTTAAGCCAGCACAGATAGAACTGGAACTGACCGAAAGCATGTTGATGAGCAATATCGAAGAGGCGATCCAGATTCTGGCCGAACTGAAACAACAGGGCGCAACACTGGCGATCGATGATTTCGGCACCGGCTACTCATCGCTAAGCTACCTCAAACGGTTACCGGTCGACATCATCAAAGTGGATCGATCATTCGTCAAAGATATCCCATATGATGAGAGCGACATGGAGATCACCGCTGCCGTGATCGCGATGGCTCACAAACTCAAACGCAAGGTGGTCGCCGAAGGGGTTGAAACCCCTGAACAGGTTGATTTTTTACACCAAAACGAATGCGAATATATTCAGGGCTACTACTACAGCCCGCCGGTGCCAGAGTCCGAAATCGTGGCCCAAGTCCATCGCATCAATGAGAAACTGTCGAATCAGGGCAGCAATTTTGTCCAGCTCCAGTTCGATTCCTGATCCATCCCAATAGCTGAACTTGCATCCTGCGGAAAGCCCCGCTAGATTAGCATCGTTGTCACTTGGTGATTTACGAGAGTTTCAGTAATGGATTACGAACAGATCTTCGATCTCAGCTTCGAACGCTGTCGCAACAGCGACACCCAACCATCCTTCTTCGAAAGCTTCTATAACCGCTACCTTGATGCCGATCCACGGGTTGCCGAAGTGTTTCGCAACACCGATATGAAACGCCAGCAGCAGATGCTGGAAAAATCGCTCTATCGTCTGCTGACCTTTTACGCCACCAACAATGGTAACGATTACATCGAGACGATCGCCACCCGCCACAATCGTTGTAACCAAAACATTGAGCCGGAACTATACGATCTGTGGCTGAATAAACTGATCGAAACGGTGGCCGATTTCGACCCGCTGTTTGACGTCAATATTGAACTGACCTGGCGGCTGGTGCTATCAACCGGCATCACCTATATGAAATTTAAGTACGACCACTAAAGCCAACGCCCTGAATTATCTAACCTCGACGGTTTACCAACCGCTAGGCTCGGGCTTATCCGATTTTTGCTTATTCTTTTTGCGCTGCTTAAGCTTCCACAGCCCGCCCTTTTTGACCGGTTTCTCATCCAGCCCCAACGCCTTACTAAATCGATCTCGCAGCGAATCGACCTTCTGATCTTTGCGCTCGTGTTCTTTGCGATGCCGGTTCTGAGAGATATCGACCACTTTGTTGGAATCGGACATAGCGCAATCACCTTTACAAAAACGAAGCATTAACAGTTGCTAGCTTAACCCACCGTGCTAGGGTGTGGCACCCTAGCATTAGAATCAAGCCATCTCAGCCTTGCCATGACCCCGTTACCGATCGACGCTCTGCTACCGCAACTGGCTCAAGCACTCAGCCAATCTAGCCGCTGTGTACTGCAAGCCGCCCCCGGCGCTGGTAAAACCACTCGAGTGCCGCCAGCACTGCTGGAAACTGATTGGCTAGCCGGTCAGAAGATCCTGATGCTAGAGCCGCGTCGAATCGCCACCCGCAGCGCAGCACAGTTTATGGCCCTTGAGCGTCACGAAAAACCGGGACAGACCATCGGCTACCGCTCCCGACTCGACAGCAAGGTCAGCAGCCAGACCCGAATTGAGGTCGTGACCGAGGGCATTCTGACCCGAATGATCCAGTCCGATCCAGCGCTCGAAGGAGTCGGCTGCGTTATCTTCGACGAATTCCACGAGCGCAGCCTGCAGGCCGATCTAGGCTTGGCATTGTTACTGCAGTCTCAGGAGTTACTCCGGCCGGAACTGCGCATCCTGGTGATGTCGGCCACACTCGAGCAACAATCGATTGTCACCCTGCTGGGTAGAGAGACCCCGGTTATCAGTAGCCAGGGGCGCAGCTTTGCTGTCACTACCCACTATCAAGGCGGTTCACCGTCACCGTTTGACGCCACCCGGGTCGCGAATACCGTCGAGCAAGCGCTCGACAGCGACGATGCCAGCCTGCTCTGCTTCCTGCCGGGTACCGGAGAGATCCACCGTACTCTGCAAGCGCTTAACCAGCGCCAGCTGCCCACCAATGTCGAGTTGATCCCACTGTATGGCGGCCTGTCACCACAACAACAGGATCGAGCGATCGCTCCGTGCCGGGAGGGGCAGCGAAAAGTGGTGCTGACCACCGCTATCGCCGAAACCAGCCTGACCATCGACGGCATCAGCACCGTGATCGATGCCGGCCTGATGCGACTACCTCGATTTGATCCTCGCAGTGGCATGACCCGGCTAGAGACCCAGATCGTCAGCGCCTCTTCGGCCGAGCAGCGGCGTGGTCGCGCTGGACGGCTTCGTCCTGGCAGCTGCTACCGGTTATGGACGCAACAACGGCAGCAGCAACTGAGCGCGCAGTCGCCGGCCGAAATCCTGCACGCCGATCTGGCCCCGCTGCTGCTCGAACTGGCGCAATGGGGTAGCAGCGCTGATGAACTAAACTGGCTCGACCCACCGCCCAGCGCTCATCTCGATCAGGCACACGACCTGCTGCGACAACTGGCGGCAATCGACAGCCGTGGCGCACTGACCCATCAGGGCAAGCAGCTACTGACGCTCGGGGCACACCCCCGGTTGGCGACGATGATGCTACAAGCCAAGCAGATGGGACAGGGACAACTCGGTTGTCAGCTAGCCGCGCTATTAAGCGAACGCGATCCACTATCGAGCCGCAGTCAAGGGGCCGATCTGCGTCAGCGGCTACTGCACCTGCATTCAAGTGGCAGCAGCAACGATCCCTCCATCAAGCGAATTCACCAGAGCGCCCAACGCTGGTGCCGGCAACTCAACATCCGCCCCGACCCACACCCGAGCAGCGATACGATCGACCAAGCCGGACTGCTACTAGCATTCGCCTTCCCCGACCGAATCGGACAACGGCGAGGAGTGTCACATACTCGCAGTGCCAACAGCAGCAGTCGCCAGTATCGACTCAGCAACGGCAAAGGAGCCGAATTTCGCGACCATGACCGGTTAGCCGAATCCGACTATCTGGTCTGCGCCGAACTCGACGGCCACAGCCGCAGCGCCCGGATCTTTCTGGCCGCCCCGGTCGAACTGGAGCAACTTCGTTTACATTTCGCCGATCGGCTAATCACTAAAGAAAATATCGGCTGGGATAACACCACCGGTTCGGTACGCGGCCACCAAGAGTGCTGGCTGGGACAGCTGTGTCTTGAGCAACAACCGTTACCGGATCTGAGCGCTCAACAGTGCACCGATGGTCTGCTGGTCGGAATTGCGCAGCAAGGGCTCGGCTGCCTGCCGTGGAGCGATAGTAGTCGCACCCTGCAGCAACAGGTCGAATTGATGCGCCAATTCGATAGCAACGCAGACTGGCCCGACCTGTCCGACAGGCAACTACTGGCAACACTCGATAGCTGGCTGGCGCCCTATCTAACCGGGCTAAAACGTCTGAACCAGCTTAAACAGTTACATCTGAAAGAGATCCTCAACAGCAAGCTGAGCTGGGACCAACAGCAACTACTGGCCCGCCAACTGCCCACTCATATTAAGGTGCCCAGCGGCTCCAACATCCGTATCGATTACAGCGATCCTCAGCAACCGGTGCTGGCGGTACGACTACAGGAGCTGTTTGGCTGGCAACAGAGCCCGAGTTTGATCGAGGGTAAATTACCGCTGACCTTACACTTGCTATCCCCGGCACAGCGTCCGATTCAGGTGACCCAAGATCTGGCCAGTTTTTGGGACAACACCTACGCCCAGGTGTGCAAAGATCTGAAGGGGCGCTACCCACGTCACTATTGGCCGGATGACCCGAAAAATGCAGTTGCCACCCGGGGAACCAAGAAGTGGATGGAGCGGCAACACAAAAATTAGCAGAGGCAGTGTTTCGGCGTCATCTAGCGACAGTAGGCGGGGCATCAACCCTGATTCCTTATTTGTAAAAACAAGGCGTTAGGGTAACAATTTGGGGATTACAATGCCGTGCTTAGTAAAACAGCGGCGGCGCGATTCCGATCACCATCTGGTGACCAAACAGCAGTAACAGATACAGCAGCAGCCCTCCAACTAGTCGTAACCAACCGATACCGCTCCAGTCGATAGTTTTAAAGGCGCTGAACGGCAAGTTCACAGTGCCCTGATAGAACCGCTGCCAGGTCTGAGAATCCAATGTCCGGCTACGCGCTTTCTCCAACGTGACGGTACCGGCCAGACTCAACATCAACATCAGCACAAACAAGATCAACCCGGCAGCATCACCATTGACCGGGATATGGGCGCCGGACCAGATGATCAGCCCCCACATCAACGGGTGACGTGTCACCGAGACGATACCCGGATGCTCCGGATCGTAGCCCTCGGCACCGAGACCTAATGAAAACGGGTTTTTAGAACTGGCGCCCGCGACGATCAGCACACAAGCCAACGGCATCAACAGCACCGGCAACCAAGCAGCCTCAATCGTCCAGGGCCAGAGTTGAATATAGGGAGCACTGGCAAATGCTTGCGCCAACCAGTAGATGATGACCAGCGACAACAGACTATAGCCAAGCAGAAAACCTGGCAGCCCCAGCTTCCGTTCCAACGGCTGCCTGAACCGAGGCCGCATCGGGATCATATGACTAACAATAAACACCGCGACTGCGGCCAGCAGTTCTAGCACCGGTTAGAACTCCTTATCGCAAGCGAGATCAGGTTTCATGCGAATGCGGTACATTAACGCTAATAATCGATCGCCTCTTTGAGCTCATGCAGCCCCGACATATCGTGCGGAATAGGTTCATCACCAAAATCGAAATGGTTATGAAAGTCCTTCATCATCGCCTTGAAGGCACTCATCATGTAGCGCCGTTTAAAGCCGTCTTCCAGCGCCACCACCTCTTTCATCTTGTTGCCGTAGAAGGTCATGTAGCAACGCGCCAGCTCG
>JBFFKD010000151.1:0-6436 GCA_041555595.1 Motiliproteus sp. | reverse complement strand
GATGGAGCAGGGAGACCTGTCGCTGGAGCAATCGCTACAAGCGTTTGAACAGGGGATCCGACTGACCCGCGAGTGCCAGCAGACCCTCAATCAAGCCGAACAGAAGGTTCAGGTGCTGATCGAACAGAACGGAGCCGTCGAGGCGATCGATTTTGAAACCGGCGAGCCACTGAGCGATTAATCCGTCCATGAACGATCAAGCAGTCGCGTTAAAGCAACGCATCCTACCGCTCGGCCAGCGCGTCGATCAGACCCTAACCCGTCATTTTGAGCAACTCCGCCCACACCCCGACGGCGATCCGCAACGATTACTCGAGGCGATGCGCTACGGCCTGTTCAACGGCGGTAAACGGCTGCGACCGGTACTGGTATACGCGAGCTGCCAGGCACTGGGGGGATCACTGCCGCAGGCCGATATGGCCGCAGCAGCGATCGAATGCATCCACGCCTATTCGCTGATCCACGACGATCTGCCGGCAATGGACGACGATGCCTTGCGGCGCGGTCAGCCAACCTGCCATATCGCCTTCGACGACGCCACCGCAATCCTGGCCGGTGACGCCTTGCAGCCACTAGCGTTCGAGCTCCTGAGCCAGGCCAGCGAACTGCCTGCAGCCACCCAGCTGCAGATGATCCAGACGCTGGCCCAGGCCAGCGGCGATGCTGGCATGGTGGCAGGCCAGGCGCTCGATATCGCTGCCGAAGGGCAGCAGCTCAAACTGTCGCAGCTCGAACAGGTACACCGACTAAAAACCGGCGCCCTGATCAACGCCGCCGTTCGGCTCGGCGCGCTGGCCTCTAATCGTAGCGATGACGCCAGCCTAGCCGCGCTGGCTGACTATTCATCGGCGATCGGACTGGCGTTCCAGGTACAGGACGATATTCTCGATATCGAAAGCGACACCCAGACACTGGGCAAAACCCAGGGTGCCGATCTGGCACGCGACAAATCGACCTACCCGGCACTGCTAGGGCTCGACGCCGCCAAGGCCAAAGTGCAACAACTGCACCAGCAGGCGATCGGGGCGCTGCAACAGCTGCCACAATCAGATGGCGAACTACTGCGACTGATCGCCGACTATATCGTCGTTCGCGACCATTAACGCCAGCCAGTCGAAACCTATGCCTAACACTACCCCCTGCAGCCTGCCAGCCAGCCGGCCCTCGACGCCACTGCTCGATCGCATCAACGATCCGGTCCAGCTGCGTCTTCTCCAGCCGCAGCAACTCCCCGAACTGGCCCGACAGCTGCGCGACTACCTGCTCTATTCGGTGGGTCAGAGCGGCGGCCACTTCGGTGCCGGGCTCGGTGTGGTTGAACTGACGCTGGCACTGCACTACGTCTACCAGACACCACTCGATGACCTGATCTGGGATGTCGGCCACCAGTGCTACCCGCACAAGCTGCTGACCGGTCGCAAAGATCAACTGCTGCAGATCCGCCAGGCCGATGGCCCAGCGCCCTTTCCCAAGCGTGGCGAGAGTGAATACGACTGCTTTGGTACCGGCCACTCCAGCACCTCGATCAGCGCAGCACTGGGGATGGCGCTGGCACACAAACTCAACGGCGAACCGCATCGTACCGTGGCGGTGATCGGCGACGGCGCCATGACCGGAGGCATGGCGTTCGAGGCACTCAACCACGCCGCTCATACGGGTGCCGACCTGCTGGTGATTCTGAACGATAACGATATGTCGATCTCGGCCAACGAAGGCGGACTGGCGACCTATCTATCCCAAAATCTGCGCAGCGCTTTCTCGCTGGATCAGCAGGGTCGCTCACACCATAGCGAACGCACCGGTGCCGGCACCACCGCCGCCCTATTTGATGCTCTGGAGTTCAACTACAGCGGTCCGATCGACGGTCACGACCTCGAGCTATTGATCGCTACGCTACAGCGGCTGCGCCAGGCCAAAGGGCCGCAGTTCCTGCACATCGTGACCACCAAGGGCAAAGGCTTTGCTCCAGCCGAACAAGACCCGATCGGCTACCACGCCATCACCAAGCTACCCTCGCCGCACGAAGCCGAGCTGCCCACCCAAGCGGGCATCAGTTACTCCAAAGTATTCGGTGACTGGCTGTGCGCCAAGGCCAAGCAAGACCCGACTCTGGTCGCGATCACCCCGGCGATGAGCGAAGGTTCAGGGATGGTCGAATTCGCCCGGCGTTTTCCTGACCGTTTCTTCGACGTTGCCATCGCCGAACAACACGCCCTGACCCTGGCTGCCGGTTTAGCCTGCCAATCGATCAAGCCGGTGGTGGCGATCTATTCGACCTTCCTGCAGCGCGGTTACGACCAGCTGATCCACGACATCGCGCTACAGCAGCTCGATATCCTGATCGCCATCGACCGAGCCGGTCTGGTCGGTGAAGACGGTCCGACCCATCACGGCAGCTTCGATCTGAGCTTTTTACGCTGCATCCCCAACCTGGTGATCATGACCCCGGCCGACGAGGCCGAAACCCAACGACTACTCGAAACCGGCTACCGTTATCAAGGCACCGCCTGCATTCGTTATCCCCGCGGCAAAGGCCCCGGGGCCTCGCTGGCCAAGCGGGTCGAACCGGTTGAGCTGGGGCAGAGCCGAACGCTGCGCCAATCCGGCCAGACAGCCGGCAGTAGAACCGCACTACTCAACTTCGGCAGCCTGCTCGCGACCGCCCGTGAAGTGGCCGAAGCACTCGATCTAACCCTGGTCGATATGCGCTTTGTGAAACCGCTCGACCAGCAGCGCCTGACCGAGCTATTAGCAGATCACCGCTTGCTGGTGACGCTGGAAGACAACGCCATCGCCGGCGGAGCCGGATCAGCGGTCAACGAATGGCTGGCCGCACAAGCGCACCGCACCGCTATCCTCAACCTCGGACTGAGCGACCACTTTATCGGCCACGGCCAGACCGACCAGCTACATGCCGACAACCAGCTCGACTGCGCCGGCATTAGCGCTCAAATTGAGCAACGATTGAGTTTGTTCTGACCGGAGCAACCAAGGGCTGTAGAAAGACCCCGCTGTTGCGCCTAACGGCAATCCTCCGACACAAAAGCGGGCATTGCAGACTAACGGTTTAGCCGAGACAAAGCCTGCACCTGCGCGATAGGACAGACTCTCGATACCAAGCCCGGTTAAACCACAAAAACAGAACCGCTTAAAACAACAAAGCTCCGGCGACAGGCCAGAGCTTTGTTGGGTTAGTCACCCAAGCCAGACCAACGTCTGGCTGCTGGGTTCATCGATGGAGCCAGATGATCAGAGGTGTTGTACCTGATCGATCTCGTACTCAACCGGCCCCTTGGGGGTCTTGACCACGACCACCTCACCCTCCTCCTTGCCGATCAGGGCACGGGCGATTGGTGAGTTGATCGAGATCTTCTTCTCCTTAATATCCGACTCGTCATCACCCACAATCTTGTAGGTAACCGCTTCGTCGGTATCGAGGTTAATGATGTCAACGGTGGTACCGAAGATCACCTTGCCGGTGTGCGGAATCAGGGTCACATCGATCACCTGACAGCCCGACAACTTACCTTCAATGTCCCGAATCCGCGCTTCACACATACCCTGCTGCTCGCGAGCCGCGTGGTATTCGGCGTTCTCCTTCAGATCGCCATGCTCACGAGCGATGGCGATGTCGTTGATGATGCGTGGACGGTCGACCGTCTTCAGCTGAGCCAGCTCGGCACGCAGATTCTGCTCGCCTTCGAGGGTCATTGGAACTTTGATCATGAATGAATACCTGCATGCAGATCCTGTAAACGTCGGACCTGTTTTTCTTCACCAAACTGGAGCGCCTGCACTTCGGCTTCGGCACCGGCCAGCGTGGTGGTGTAAGGGATCTTGTGCTGCAGCGCTGAACGGCGAATCTCGGCGGAATCGGCGATCGCACGGCGGCCTTCGGTGGTGTTAATGACGTAAACGATCTCGTCGTTCTTGATCATATCGACAATGTTGGGTCGACCCTCGGTCACTTTGTTGACCCGCTCGGACTCGATGCCCAGCTCGGCCAGCAGCTTGTGGGTACCACCGGTGGTCACCAGCTCAAAGCCCAATTCGACCAAGTCCCGCGCGACCTGAATCACACCCGGCTTGTCGACATCACGAACGCTGACGAAGGTCTTGCCCGGTGCCGGCAGCACCTCATTGGTACCGATATGTGCCTTGGAGAACGCCTCGCCAAAGGTATCGCCAACCCCCATCACCTCACCGGTCGACTTCATCTCAGGTCCGAGAATCGGGTCAACACCCTGGAACTTATTGAACGGGAACACCGCTTCTTTAACACTGAAGTAGGGTGGCACGATCTCTTTGGTAAAGCCTTGTGCTTCCAGAGAAGTACCCGCCATCACGCGAGCGGCGATCTTGGCCAGCGAGCTGCCGATACACTTGGACACGAACGGCACGGTACGCGATGCACGAGGGTTCACTTCGATCACGTAGATCTCGCCGTCCTGATAGGCCAGCTGGGTGTTCATCAGGCCAACGACGCCCAATTCCAGTGCCATCGCCGAAACAATCTCGCGCATCGCATCCTGAACATCATCAGCCAGGTTGTAAGGCGGCAAGGAGCAAGCCGAGTCACCGGAGTGAACGCCGCACTGCTCGATATGCTGCATGATGGCACCGATCACAACCCGTTCACCGTCGCAGATCGCATCGATATCAACTTCGATCGCGCTGGACAGGAACCGATCCAACAAGACCGGCGCATCGTTGGAGACCTGCACCGCTTCTTTCATGTAGCGACGCAGCTCAACCTCGTTGTATACGATCTCCATCGCCCGACCACCCAGTACATAGGAGGGACGAACCACCAGCGGATAGCCGATATGCTCGGCCTGAACCACCGCTTCTTCGAGCGACCGAACGGTCGAATTCTCGGGCTGCAACAAGCCCAGACGCTGGATCATCTGCTGGAACCGCTCACGGTCCTCGGCGCGATCGATCGCCTCTGGGCTGGTACCGATAATCGGCACGCCGGCCGCTTCCAGCTCGACCGCCAGTTTCAGCGGAGTCTGACCGCCGTATTGGACGATAACGCCCTTGGGCTTCTCGACTTCGACGATCTCCAGCACATCTTCCAATGTCACCGGCTCAAAGTAGAGGCGATCGGAGGTGTCGTAATCGGTCGATACGGTCTCAGGGTTACAGTTGACCATGATGGTCTCGTAACCGTCTTCGCGCATCGCCAACGCCGCGTGCACACAGCAATAATCGAACTCGATCCCCTGGCCAATGCGGTTCGGACCGCCACCCAACACCATGATCTTGTCACGATTGGAGGGATTGGATTCGCACTCCTCCTCGTAGGTGGAGTACATGTAAGCCGTGTCGGTGGCGAACTCGGCAGCACAGGTGTCGACCCGCTTGTAGACCGGCCGTACACCCATCTTCTGGCGCTGCTTGCGGAATGCTTTCTCGGTCACACCCAACAACTTCGACAACCGAGCATCGGAGAAGCCTTTACGCTTGAGGCCGAACACCAGCTCTTTATTCAGATCCGCCAGACCCAGCTTGGAGACGATCGCCTCCTCATTGATCAGGTCTTCGATCTGAACCAGGAACCAGTGATCGACGCCACTGAGTTGATAGATCTCGTCGATGCTCATGCCGGCACGGAAAGCATCGCCGATATACCAGATCCGATCGGAGCCCGGATTTTTCAGTTCGCGAACCAGGGTCTCGTGAGCATCTTCGGCGTCCAGATCGATGATCGGATCGAAGCCATCGGCGCCAACTTCCAGGCCGCGCAGCGCTTTCTGCATCGATTCCTGAATCGTACGGCCGATCGCCATCACCTCACCGACAGACTTCATCTGAGTAGTCAGGCGGTCATTGGCCTGCGGGAACTTCTCAAACGCAAAACGTGGAATCTTGGTGACAACATAATCGATCGCCGGCTCAAACGAAGCCGGGGTGCGACCGCCGGTGATATCGTTCTGCAGCTCGTCGAGGGTGTAGCCGATCGCAAGCTTAGCCGCCACCTTGGCGATCGGAAAACCGGTCGCTTTCGACGCCAGCGCCGATGACCGCGATACCCGTGGGTTCATCTCGATCACGACCAGCCGGCCGGTATTGGGGCACATGCCGAACTGAACGTTGGAACCGCCAGTCTCAACGCCGATCTCACGCAGTACCGCCAACGAGGCGTTACGCATGATTTGATATTCTTTATCGGTCAGGGTCTGAGCGGGCGCCACCGTGATCGAGTCACCGGTGTGAACGCCCATCGCGTCGAAGTTCTCGATCGCACAAACGATGATGCAGTTGTCGTTCTTGTCGCGAACAACCTCCATCTCGTACTCTTTCCAACCGATCAGGGATTCATCAATCAGCAGCTCAGTGGTCGGAGACAACTCCAGACCGCGCTCGCAGATCTCAACAAACTCCTCTTTGTTGTAGGCGATACCGCCACCGGAGCCGCCCATGGTGAAACTGG
>JBFFKD010000150.1:0-6436 GCA_041555595.1 Motiliproteus sp. | reverse complement strand
TGCACGACATCGGCAAGATTGGGATTCCCGATCATATCCTGTTCAAAGAGGGGCCTCTGAGTTTCGACGAATTCGAAATAATGAAACGCCATACCGAGATCGGTTTTAGCATGCTCTCTAGTAGTGGCACCGAGCTGATCGACACCGCCTCGGTGATCGCTCGCTGTCACCACGAACGCTGGGACGGCAGTGGATACTGCCAGGGGTTGACCGGCTCGGAGACGCCTGAATATGGGCGCATCGTCTCAATCGCCGATGTCTATGACGCACTGCGCAGTAAGCGCCGCTATAAACCCGCCTTCAGCCACACCGAAGCGGTGACCATCATTACTCAGGGTGACGGCCGTACCGATCCCAACCATTTCGATCCGACTCTATTAAAGCTATTCCGGGAACATCACCAGATGTTTGACGACATCTACAACGCCATGCCCGATAAAGCGGTATGATACGACAACACGTCTACCGCTTTAGACAGCCACACTGATCCCCCATCAATACCCGCTTAGCTTAGCTCGGAACAGTCTCGATGATTAACAGTTCTCACCTCAGCGCCCTGATTCTCGCCGGCGGTCAAGGCTTGCGCATGGGCGGTGCCGATAAAGGCTTGGTGGATCTGCATCGTCGCCGGATGATTGACCATGTATTGGAACGAATCCGCCCGCAGGTCAATCACATTATGATCAGCGCCAACCGCAGCCACCCTGAATACATCGGTTATGGCTATCCGGTACTGGCTGATTCTCGAGCAGACTTCCAAGGCCCCTTGGCAGGGATAGCGGAGGGGTTACAGCAACTAACGACTCCCTGGCTGTTAGTGGTTCCGTGCGACAGCCCGCAACTGCCGCTCGACCTGGCGCAACGGCTTAGCGATGGAGCCGACGCCGCAGCGTCGCGGGTTGCAATCGCCCACGACGGAAAGTATCTGCAACCAGCATTCAACTTAATCCATCGTGACCTGCTGCCAAACTTACAGCAGTACCTGGATGACGGCGGCCGTAAATTGGCTCACTGGCTACGACAACAGCAACCGGCGGTGGTCAATTTTAGCGACCAGCCCGACAGTTTTATCAATCTCAACACCACCGAGCAATTAGAACAGTTCGAACGCCTGTTTCCATAGTCGGCCTCTAAGCAACCGGCCAACAAACCCCAACCCTTATGGGAAACCTCCGGCACCACCTCAGAGGGTTCCGGTTAACTTGCAAACATTACGATCTACCGCTTTTTGTCTGTCGCCAGTAGCCTCCCGCACTGCAGCATGACAATAGTCACCTAACACGCTAATAAATAAAGACAAAAAACCTTAGTCGTTAGTCTATTTTTTGACCTTATGCGCTTCACAGATCTCATAATAACCACTACTATCGAGTGGTTTTGTGAATAATAAAAAAGGTGTAGACGATGTCGGAACGGCAAACAGGCACAGTGAAATGGTTCAACGATGCCAAGGGATTCGGTTTTATCATGCGCGACGATGGTAAAGACGTTTTTGTTCATTACCGCCAGATCCGCGGCGAGGGCCACCGCAAGCTGGACGAAGGACAAGCGGTCGAATACAGCGTACTAACGACCCCAAAAGGCCTACAAGCCGAGGATGTCGCCTCTGTGTAACGGCCACAGGCGGTAGCAATTTTCGCTGCCGCTCCTCTCGCCTCCTCTTTCACGAGCGCTCTTACAGATCCCCTGCTTGGGCGGTAATCCGGTCACGAGCCGCTGAACGCTGTGTTGCTGGGATAACCAAATATAATGGCCAGCCAGAAATAATCCATGGTCAACATCGCGATTCAATAGCATTGACCGACCACCGCTTTCCACACCACAATAGCGACTTGCTAATATTCAATTTATCGACCAAGGAAGCGATATGATACTTTGTAAAAAAATTGCATTGTTTGCACTCATCACCCTATCAAGCCTAACCTTATCCCAAACCAGCTGGGCCGAAAGCCGTGAAGCCAAAGCCTGGCAGTTGATCCAGCAAGATGCGCTGGTGATCGATGTGCGGACCACCGAAGAGTACGCCAACAGCCACCTCGACACCGCGCTGCATATTCCCTATCAACAGATTGCAACTCGATTTTCTCAACTAGAGATCCGCAAGGATCGGCCAGTCGTGCTCTACTGCCGCAGCGGCCAGCGCTCCAGCATCGCGGAAAAGATTCTGCTCGAGCAGGGCTACACCGCCCTCCACAACGGTGGCGGACTTGCTGATTTGGTGCGTGCGCAACCTTAGCCCGAAACTGACTGATCACCTCCACAGATTTCACTCAGCTGTTATTTTGAACCACTTGCCAGGGTTCTCCATCGCAGGCCGCCCCTGGCAAGCAGTTTCACCTGATACCAAAAGTCTATGCGACCAACACCCGCTCAGGGCACAATACCCTGATCGCCAGATCGCTGCTCCCTCCGCTCCCTCTAATCGATTAAGGCTCGTGTCATCACGGCGACAGCCGTTCGATCGCCCATGAACCCGCTTCATCCCGTTGGTAGACCAGCCGATCGTGTAGCCGGCTCTCCCGCCCCTGCCAGAACTCGTATCGTTGCGGCAATAAACGGTACCCTCCCCAACGTTCAGGACAAGGCACCGGTTGATCGTGATAACGCTGTTCGAGTTGATGTACCTGCTGCTCAAGCTGCTGCCGATCCGTAACAACCGAACTCTGATGGGATGCGGCGGCGCTAATCTGGCTCCCCCGGGGCCGTTCGGAAAAGTAGCGTCGGGCACTGTCACGATTCAGCTGTTCGACCGAACCAAAGATACGCACCTGGCGATCAAGCTCCGGCCAGTAAAACAGCAACTCAGCCTGCGGATTACTCGCCAGCGCCTGTCCCTTAACACTCTGATAATCGCTATACCAACAAAAGCCAGCCTCATCATAGTGCTTGAGCAACACTATCCGAGCCGACGGCTGAGCGTGCTTTGACGCAGTAGACAGTACCATCGCAGTCACGTTCACAGGTTCCATTTGCCGATACTGCGTGAACCAACTATCGAACTGCTGTTTCGGGCAACTCTGCAGATTCGCTTCATCAAACTGTTCAGCCTGATACTCGCGTCGTATCGACATCAGATCATTACTGTCATTCATCCCAACACCTCAATAGTTAAAAACTATCGTCTATAAAAAAACGTTTAATTAGACCAACCCGAATTAAGGCCATATTCTTAGCTCAGCAACTGCAAACAACCACCGTCAACTTTCGCAGCGGACTGGCTAAGAGTTCTAAACCGCTTGTTACTGCGATATTACAACTACTCTTGATTGATACGAAGGATGCCAACCATGTTAGAAAATAGCGAAGGAAAGTCAGTTCCTCAGGTAACGTTCCACTGCCGTGAAGCCGATCAATGGGTCGATCGAGACAGCCAGCAACTATTCGCAGGCAAACGCACCATCCTGTTCGCCCTACCCGGCGCCTTCACTCCCACTTGCTCCTCCAGCCACCTGCCACGCTACAATCAGCTGGTCGACCAGTTTAAAGCGCTCGGCATCGATGCTGTTTACTGCCTATCGGTCAACGACAGCTTCGTGATGAACGCTTGGCAGGAGGACCAGCAAGCCGACGCGATCGACTTCCTACCCGATGGAAGTGGCGAGTTCAGCAAGGCGCTGGGGATGCTGGTCGACAAATCCCAAATTGGTTTCGGTAGCCGCTCCTGGCGCTATTCGATGCTGGTTAACGATGGCGTAATCGAGAAGATGTTTATCGAGCGTGAAGCACCGGGCGACCCGTTCGAAGTTTCCGATGCCGATACCATGATGCAATACCTCGACCCAAACCATAAAGAAGCCGACGCCATCACCGTTTTTACCCGCCCAGGATGCGGCCACTGTGCTCGGGCTAAGGCATTACTGGCCGAACAGGGGCTAAGGTTCGAAGAGGTCGTGCTGGGACAGGGTATCAGCCATGCTGGACTCAAGGCGGTCACGGGCCAACTGACGGTACCGCAGGTGTATATCAACGGCGAGCATATCGGCGGTGCCGACGAGCTAACAGCCAAGCTGAGTGTTTAATCGCACCTTAATCTAACATTAGCCGTTGTTCCATGACTGGCGGATAGGTTGTCCTCCTATCCGCCAGCCGTTTACAATCAGTCGATGTCAGACATTTGTAACCGCCGTCTTCGCCCCATACTGATCAGAGCACCGTGGCTACTGCTGGCTCTTATTACGCTACTGAGCGGCTGCAATTTCAATGTTAAGAATCTAGCTAAGAACGATGTCGATATGATCGTCGATCAGCACATCATCGAGCTGCAACGGCTCACCGATCAACTGCTGATAAAACTCTACAAACGCAATCCCAAAGAGCTGGCCAAAGCACCAGGCAAGACTATCGATCGACGACTGCAGCAATTGTCACTCGGTCAAGTGAACCGATCATCCCACACGCCACCCGCTAACTCCTCTAGCAACAGCCCCGACTACCGCTTTGCCGAGCTGAACCGACAGGTCGGCGAAGGCGCATTAAAGCTGGCATTCAGCCCTGATTATGGCGGCGATAGGGTGTTCGCGATGATGGTGGGGCTCAAGAGTATGCTGCACGCTTCCTACAACATGCAAACCGAGCTATTTATCCTCGACAAACTCGATCAGCAACTGCTTTATCACAGCGCCCGTAATTTGGAAATTATCAACTGGCGGCTAAACAACGTCAAAGATCAGCACAACCAGCCCTACCTGCTCAGTAACGGCTACCACAACGGCGTTGCCAACCTCAGTTTCGAGCGACTGTTCGGCAAGATGATTCTGATTCAGGACATGATGGCCAAGGTGGTAGCGGACACAAACAACCGCGCTATCACCTCAGTGCTGCATGGTGTCGCCTCAACCACGCTGCTACCGATTCCGTTCTAAAGCGACTGCTCCCAACAGACAAAGCGCTTATTGCAAAGATGTTATCGGGCTGTTGATCTGAATGTTGTAGGCCTTGTGATTTTCGTTCAGAAAGCAGGTCACATCGGCCCGGTCTGGCATCCGTTCGAGCATTATCCGAGTCAGTCGCTCGTAGTGCATGATAAAGCGGCGGATCTCAGACTCGCTCATAATCCGCAACTCGCCAGGCTGACCTTTGCGTTCCAGATGACGTACCCGTTCGGCTAGTTTTTTCTCCTGCAACGTCCGCCACTCAAACACGCTATCCATGCTAGGGACCTTCAACATGATCAGCTGATCAACCATGCCAAACAGCCGCTGATAGTCACCTTTAAGTTGATCATTTACATAGCTGCGCCACAACGCATCGGCATCTTCGTTAGCTTCAAGTTCATTAACAGGCTCGATCAGTTCATCCTCAGCCTGTGGCTCAGCACCCAGACACCAACCATCCAACACGACGATATCAACCGGCCCCAACCACTCTTGCCAGACCCGCTCAGGACAACGGTCATCGATCGACTTATCAAACACCGGAATTTTCACCACCGCCCCCTCGCCAGCGTTGCGCAACTGCTCAATCAAGCTAATGCCCAACTCGACATCATGAGTACCGGGGACTCCCCGGGTTGCCAGCAAGGGATGGACTTCGGCCGCCAGCCGCTGGCGACTGGCGCGGGTCTTGTAGATATCATCGAGCGAAAAACCCACCACCCGCTGACCAAAACCGGCTGACAGAGTGACTTCGAGCAGATTAAACAGGGTCGACTTGCCTGCCCCCTGGGCCCCATTGATGCCGACCACCAGCGGCCCCTTGCGGCGTGATTTCAATTCCATCAACCAGGCCGCCAACGGCACATAGATCGCGTCGAGTACCTCAACCAACCCGATATCAACCTTGAGTGACTTCAAGGTCTCGGAAAACTCGGTCTCGACTGCCGCTACCACCTCGCTACGTTTTTGCTCGGATTGAAACAGCTGATCTTTGGGCCAGGAGGTCAGTAACGCCATTATTTATCCTCTTCTGCGGTGAACCGTTAACTATCTAAAAGCATGATTTATTGGAGCTTACCCGGACGTCTGTCGAAGCCAATCAACCACCGACTGAACCTGTTCCGGCTCCATCAACGATGGCGCATGACCGATTCCAGGCCAGCTCACCAGATCCATCGCAGGATTAAGCTGCTGCATCTGCTCAACCGTCGCCGCACCGAGGACATCTGAATCCTCACCCCATAACAGCAGCTGTGGGCAGTCGACCTGCTGCCAGATCGGCCACAGTTCAATATCCTGCCCGGCGCTCTGGCGAGCATAATCACCGATCATCGGATCATAATGCAGCGCCAGTTGACCTTCATTGTTAGCTCCGGCCGCCAGGGTACGCGAGCCGTGCAGTGCCAGATGATGCCACTGTTTGTCGGTCAAACCATCGAAGGCCTGATACAGCTGCCGCAAATGCCGTTCAACCGCATCTAGCGAATCAAATCGGGGGGCGACACCGACATAGTCACCGATCCGTTCCAGCGCATCGCGTGCCACAAAAGGACCTATATCAT